>JBEBSO010000439.1:0-3542 GCA_040394275.1 Telluribacter sp. | reverse complement strand
ATGACCATACCTGACGTGATCAAAAGTAAAAACCTGGGTTTTGAAGCCTATTACAAACCGGCCATGGGATTAAAAGTCCTCAGGGAGTCTGTACTCGGCAAGGACAGGTTTGACTACGCCTTCCGGCAGTATGTCAAAAACTGGTCCTACAAGCATCCTACTCCGTTTGATTTTTTCAGGAGCATGGAAGACGGCGCCGGCGAAGACCTGGGCTGGTTCTGGAAGGGCTGGTTTTTTGAAAATTATAAGCTGGACCAGGCCGTCAAAAATGTCGTCTACCCCGACAATGATCCCGCCAGGGGTACGATCATCACCATTCAAAACCTGGAAGAGTGGGCCTTGCCGGCCGAAATAGAGGTAGAAGAGGTCACCGGGAAAAAGACCCGGACCAGCCTGCCTGTCGAAATATGGCAGAAAGGCGATACCTGGACTTTCAAAGTAGCCACGACAGGCCCGGTCAAATCGGTCACCATAGACCCGGACCAGGTCTTGCCCGATATCAACCCGAAAAACAACAAATGGGAGCGGGCTGAGTCAAACTGAGGCCGCGCTCCCCTGCGAAAAACGCCCGGCGGCTTTGTAGCGCCGTAAGAAAAAAATATGCTGCCTTCTCCCGGAAAGCAGCATATTTTAATAACTACAAACTATTACTTACTGGCCGTAACCTTGCCACTCGTTCACACCGTCACGCATTCTCCGCCTGAATGTAAGCGTATCCTGCGCATAGTGTGTACTTCCGTCTTTATCTGTGAATTTATACTTCAGATAAATTTTTCTTTCTTCCAGCTTTTTTGCCCCGTTGAATTTACATTCCCCGTCGGCTTCAAACTGGTATGTCGCACCGGGCGCGCTCCCTACTGAGATATTTTCTCCGTTTTTGGTAAGCCTTATCTCCGGCTTCGTCGAATTTACGTTGCTGTATCCTCTGACCGTCAGCGCATTGGGCGCTGCGGTAACCAGGTTCCAGATTTCATTTACTCCCTGGGTAATGGTCGTGGCGTACGTCACCGTCCTCAGCGTTTTGCCGGTGGCGTCTTTCACCGTGGTCACACCGCCGTGCAGGTAATCGCCATACAGCATGTTTTCATATTTCACCGCGATGACACCCGTTCTCTTCGTTTCCAGCAGCTGGTCGGCATCCACTGCGGTGATGGCAAAAGGAATGGCATATACGGGCCTCAATGTCCTTGCATCCGCAAGAAATGCCGCTGAATCCGCCCTGATCTCGATTGTACCTGTGTGGTTGCCCGGGAGGATCTCGATCGTATTGTCATTGCTCAGCTTGTAGAGGGAAGCGGGCAGCTGCCGCAGGCTGTCTACCAAAAGCATGTCGTTTTTGATATAGGCATAGCTGCTCCCCTGCATGTCGAGGAGCGTCTGCCGGCTGATCAGGTCCGGATCGATCTTAAACGATACCGTCCTGGTGCGGGTGTTCTGCCGGACTCCGCCGAGCTCCGCACCGAATTTGATCCGCATCCCCTCTCCTACCACGAACGTCCTGACATCGACCTGGTAAGGAACGTATATGGTCGTATATTCATAATCATGAATGTAATCGTCGTAGAAGGACGTAAGGCAAGGAACAAAGTGTATTAAAATTAATTTTTTCCAAATAATCATCTTAGTCAACTTAAAATATTGTTAATTCCAGCTATCCCAACCTTCGTTCTGAACAAGCTTGTCCATCCTGAGTATCTCGCTGTACGGAATCGGCAAATAGGCTGAGGAAAACGAACGCCGTTCGACCGGGGACTTCTGGTACACGAAGCTTCCGTTTGCGTTCCGGGTCACGTCTGTGCCGTGCACGGTGACATTGATATCGTTCAGGCCGGTAGACCACCTTCTGAGATCGAAGAAGCGCTTGCCTTCAAAGCAGGTTTCCAGTCTTCTTTCCTTTTTCACCAGCTGATCGAAAGCTGCCTTGCCCTGTCCGGCGACTTCTGCCAGGTAGGCATCCGCATTGCCGGGAACGGCCGCAGAGATACCTGCAGTACCGGCCTGGGTGCTTCTGGCCCTCAGGTATTGAATGGCCGTCCTGGCGGACATCCCGTATCTGGCTTCGTCTATCGGGCCTACCACCTGGTTGGCTGCCTCCGCAAAAGCCAGCGCCATATCTGTCCACCGGTAGTAGAAGACGGACCGGGGCTGCCTGTTTACTGCGGCATCCAGCCTGTTGTACCCCATAAAGATAAATTTCTTGATGTGGTAGTTGGTAAGGCTGTTGTTCGACACCAGGCCGGCGGCATCCTTACCTCCGTTGGACCAGTTTTCGAATGTATACATAACGGCCCCCGTATGGTTCCTCTTGGCCGTGGCAGTGTTGTAGAAAATAGTGCTGTAGAAGCGCGGATCCCGGTTGTCATAAGGCTTGGCGGGATCGTAGCCGCTTCTGGAGTCGGTGATCGGGTAACCGTTGGCCATAGGGAAATCATCCACCAGCTCCTGGGTAGCGCCCATCACGCCGTTCCCCTGGAATCCACCCGGGTAAAACATCCTCTCGATGGTTTCATCCGCAGCGACGTTGCGCGCAGAGATCACGATCTCCGGGGAATTGGGGTTGGACCAGTCGATGGCGGTACGCGGGTTGAATCCGCCGGTTACTCCGCCGTCTACCGTAAGCTTAAAGTCCATGACACGCTTGGCATTGACAGCAGCCGAATCCCACCGGGCGGCCAGGTTCTGCGGGTTAAACCTCGGGCTTGCCCAGGTAAGATACAAATCGGCCTTGATGGCTGTCATCGTAATCCCGTCCATTCTGCCCCAGTTCCTTCCGCCGAGATAAAGCAGGTCGGTCGGATCTTTTACCAGGAAATCCCGGTTGGCAATCAGGAGGTATTTGGAAGCCGAATCACAGTCGGCAATGATCTGCTTTACGCATTCCTCGTAGGTATTTCTCGCGTAATCGATCTTTTGGGCAATCTCAAGCGGCTCGGTCACGATAGGGAAACCCAACAGCTGACCGTCTACGCCCTTGCCTCCGAATTTCTTCAGCAGATCCCACTGGAACCAGGCCCGCAGCGCAAAAGCTTCGCCTTTCAACCGGCGCCTCAGCACATCGTTCTTCTTCTGGTCAATCAGGAACCGGGTATTATACCCCCTGTCATCCCTGAGAAACAGGTTGACCAGGAATATCGACTGGTAGCTACGGTCCCAGAAGGTAAGGAACGGGTCCTGGCCGGTCGTAATCGTCCCCACCGCAAGCCTTCTCATCGCATGCGTCGGGCTGGTGATCACGGCATCGTCTGTCGCACCGTCGAGGTAAGTCCCTTCATTGGTATTGTAGTTGCGCGATATATTGTCGTAGGCTTTTCCGACAAGCCCCTGCACACTTTCCTGGTAGTTCCAGATGTCCTCGCCTGACCGGTCGTTGTTCGGGTAAGGCTCCAGAAAGTCCTTACAGGAAGCCGACGCAAGCACCAAGGCACTAAGAATTAATCTATTAACTATCTTCATTGCAAAATCAAATTAAAAGCTGAATTTAATGCCGGCGGTGTAAGTCTTATTCAAAGGATACATGGTCAATCCCGAAGTGATCGATTCCG
>JBEBSO010000438.1:0-3546 GCA_040394275.1 Telluribacter sp. | reverse complement strand
GACGGACAGTGGCTGCACTACACATAAAATCCAGGTCGCGGATTTAACACCCCGGGGTGTTTCTCCATTTCTTCCTCCACAAGATCGACTCCCAAACCGGGCCTGTCGCTCACATGCAAATGCCCGTTTTCCACCATGTCTTTTATCGGGTGGCTGATCACCTCGTCGCGCCAGGGCACATCGTTAAACATGAATTCCTGCCGAAAGAAATTAGGGACCGACGCGCAGACATGTGCCGAAGCCAGTGTGCTGAGCGGGCCATTCGGGTTATGCGGCGCCAGCAAAACATTGTAAGCTTCCATCATGGTAGCCATTCGTTTCATCTCGCTCGGGCCGCCGCAACGCGTAACATCAGGCATCATTATATCACATACGTTCTTTTCCAATACCGGGCGAATGCCATGCCTGGTATAATGACGTTCACCCACGCAAATGGAAACATGAGAAGGAATCCGCTCACGCATGGCCCGGAGGTTGTCGGCGCTTTCGGGGCCGGCAGGTTCTTCGTACCAGGTAATATCCAGTTCGGACAGGCGTTGCGCCATTTTCACCGCTACGCGGTTATTCAGCATGGCATGGGTTTCTATCATGATGTCAAAATCAGGCCCGACGGCTTCCCGGACCGCTTTGCTGACTTCAAAGGCCAGGTTCTGCTGTCCGGTTGTGAGCATCAGGTCCGGTGAAAGATCCTCGCCATACAGGTAATTCGTATGCGCAAACGGGTCGAACTTCAGACCGGTAAAGCCGGCTTCCTTCACTTTCTTCGCCTGTGCGGCGTAGTCGCCGGCGCTATGGCTGCCCCCGGTGAACCAATAGTTGGCATACAACGAAATTTTCCTGCGGAAAGCGCCGCCCAACAGCTCGTACCACGGTGCCCCCCATCCTTTCCCCTTTCAATCCAGCAGGGCCATATCTATACCGCTTATGGCACACATGCCGGCACCGAAAGGGCCAATCCAGTTCAGGTCCCGGTACAGCTTTGTCCAGATAAAGTCCGTTTTCATCGGATCCAAACCAATAACACGCTGCCCTACGTGCTTCGCCGCCTCGTAGATGATGGGACTGCCTGGCCAATTGGTGGCCTCGCCTACTCCCGTATGACCGGTGTCGGTATAAATCTTAAGGAGTGTCCAGTTATATTTTACCCCCTCTACCAACCACACTTTTACGTCTGTTATCTTCATGGAACGGGAGTTCTGGAGTTCAAGAGTTCAAAAAGTTCAAGAGTTCGAGAGTTCAAGAGTTCGAGAGTTCGAAGGAGTTTTAGAGTTCTAAAGTTCGGAAAGTTCAACTATAGAACTGAAATCCCCCTCTACATAATGCCGTATTTTTCAAAGGCTTCCTTAGCGCTCATTCCCGCCCGGATTTTCTTTTGCACCATTTTCTCGCCGCGGGCTTTTTCGATCGCGCTGCCAAACACCTCCGCCTCGGCAGCCAGCGGCACCACGCATACACCGTCTACATCACCTACTATAATATCGCCCGGGTTAATACGCACACCGTTCATTTCCAAAGAAATGCGAAAATCGACCACCTTCCCTCTCGGCGCCTGATCCTGCGAATAGCTCCCGTGCGAAAAACAAGGGTAATTCAGTCGCAATATACCCTTGGTATCCCGGCTGTAGCCATCGACCACTGCACCCGCCGCACCCAGCACCTTTGCCCTCGTGGCCATTAATTCGCCCCACAGGGCATAGCTTGGCGACGCCCCGGCGCATACGTAAACCTCGTTCTTCTTCAGGTCGTCCAGCGCTTCCAGCATCAGGCCGAAAGGCTTGTTAAGCACGGGATTCCGGCTGCTGCCGTCGGATATCACATCTGCCTCCAGCACGGTCATCGCCCGGCCGACAATAAACATATCTTCCCTAAGCGGCTGAATCTGCGGGGACAAAAACTGATGAAACAAACCCAGCCTGTCCATCATATCCCATATCACCGCTGTGTGCAGCTCCTTCCTGATGATATGGAACAGTTCATCGTCCGTCTGCCAAAAAGATTTGATCTGCTGCATAAATAAAGCGCCGTATTTAAATCACCTGTTCCAATGAATGTATCGTGATAGAAACGGCACAAACCCGGCTCCTTTCTGAACGCAACCGGGCGCCGCTGCGGGCTTCATTTCCTGCAGCGGATATCGCTTTCCCCGGCGGATACATGTTCTCATACTTTCTTATGTAATGGTATGGCTGCAAGTTTAAGACGATAAAACCGGGCCGCCTAAAATAATATTATCCACATAGGTAAGTATTTTACCTTCTGGCCGTCCCGTTGCAAATGCCGCCGGCAAGATACTCAGACGGGAGGAAGCCGGTTCCCGGTTCCGGGATGATCCGCGGCTTTGACACCCAGTATCCTTTTTCGGTATTCAGTGGGTGTTATCTTATGAATTGCCTTGAAAAACTTGTTGAAGTTGGTCGTGTTGTTGTACCCGCATTCATAACAGACATCTGAGATGGAATAGGCCTCATACCTGAGTAATTTAGAAGCATGACCGATCCGCAATTCGTTTAAAAACTGGATAGGCGATTTTTGTGTGCGGCTTTTAAAATACCGGCAGAAAGCATTGGTCGTCATGTTACACAGAGCAGCCACATCACCCAGGGAAATTTCATGTTGAAAATTCTGCATCATGTACTGGTATACCTTATCAATCCTGTCGGTGTCTTTTTCGTGGTAAAGGTTTTTGTACGACACGCTCGCCAGGTACCGGTATTCGGAAGATTCCGATAAAAGGTGTATCAGCTCCAAAAAAACAATGATTTTTCTGAGATCCTTCTCTTTAGACAGCAGCCTCAATCTGCTGATTATCTTCTTTTTTGTCCGGCCGAAAAACACCAGGCCCCGGTAGGATTTTTCGACCAGCTGCTCGATGGGATGCAGCAGCGCCGCCTCGTCTGTAAGATTCAGCAGGAAGTCAGGCGGAAAATATATCACCGTGGATTTAACTTTCGGATGATTTTCCCGGTTAAAAAAGAATTCGTCATTCTGCCATATGTGCGGCAGGTTCGGGCCCATCAAAACCAGGTCTCCGTCTTCGAAATTGTCGATATTGTCACCTACTATCCTTTTCCCGAAGCTCTTTTCAATCCATACCAGCTCACACAAATGATGAAAATGAAAAGGCGTATCGAGAAATTGCTGATCAATGGTTTTGATGCGAATCGTCCTGGCGCCGGCAAGCGAAATATCAATAAGCTGGGGCTTCATAAAGACCGGATTTAATAAACAGGTTGAACCATACGCTACTCTCCTTTTTTGATACGGGTGCTGTATCCGTAAAAGAACACAATTTTATATAAAAACTAAAACCAATCCCAAACCGGGCCGGGCCATCAGATAAATGACCGGGATCATAGCAGATATTAAATTCTTTGCATATCTTGACACCCATGAAGAAAAACATTTCCAGCCGGCTTTCAAGACGAAAAGCGCTGAAGCTGGCCGCCGGTACCGGTCTCGGCTTCTCGCTGTCCCCGGGGCTGGCCGCACCTGCCCGGGGCGGAAAAAGTAACCTGATCACGGAAGAAAACCGGAAAAAAGGCTCCG
>JBEBSO010000437.1:0-3552 GCA_040394275.1 Telluribacter sp. | reverse complement strand
CCGTACCGGTTGCCATTTTTTTTGGCGGCTGCCGGAATGAACTTTGCCTCCGGACGGGGCTGTTTTACAACTATGCATCTCTATTTACACATCCCGTTTTGCAGGCAGGCCTGTCATTACTGCGATTTCCATTTCAGTACGAATACGGATTACAAGCGGGCGATGGTGGAGGCGATGATCCGGGAAATGGCCATCCGGCGGGAATACCTTCCTTCGGGAGCGTTGGAAACGGTGTATTTCGGCGGGGGAACTCCCTCCCTGCTGTCGGAGCCGGAGCTGGACATGCTCCTGGAAGCCGTTCATAAGTATTTTACGGTACAAGCCGATGCGGAGGTTACGCTGGAAGCCAACCCGGATGACCTGGACCGTTCCAGGCTTGTCCACCTGGTGAAATCAGGAATCAACCGGCTCAGCATAGGGATCCAGTCCTTTCACGACGGGCACCTGGCGTTCCTGAACCGGGTGCACAATGCGGAGGAAGCCGAACGCAGCGTCAGGCAGGCCCGTGACCTGGGCATATCCAATATTTCGGTCGACCTGATCTACGCGCTGCCCGCCCCGGATCATGACCTGCTCCGGAAGGACGTAGTGCGGGTGCTTGCGTTGCAGGTGCCGCACATATCCGCCTATTGCCTGACCATCGAGCCGCAGACGGTCTTCGGGCGGTGGGTGCAGCGGGGCAGGATGGCCCCGGTAGAGGATGAATTCGCGGCGGCCCAGTTTGAGCTGCTCATGGCGGAGCTGACTGCGGCAGGATTCGAGCAATATGAAATCTCCAATTTTGCCAGGGACGGGCGCTACAGCCGCCACAACACCTCATATTGGAAACGCCGGCCGTACCTCGGGGTGGGGCCGGGCGCACATTCCTACAACGGAACCGAGCGCAGGTGGAACGTGTCAAATAATGCCGGGTATCTCAGGAGCATCGGGGCGGGAGAGGTCCCCGCTACGGTAGAAGCGCTTTCGGTGGCGGACCAGGTAAATGAATACCTTCTTACCGGCCTGAGGACGATCTGGGGATGCGAGCTGGCGGTGCTGGAAGACCTGTCGGAAGGAAAGTTTGCCGGTACCTCCGGCGGGGCCTTGGCGGAGCTGACCGGGAGAGGCTGGCTGCGGACCGGCGGGGGCAGGCTGCGGCTGACGCAGGAGGGAAAATTGTTTGCCGACCGCGTGGCTGCGGAGCTGTTTATGGCGTAACTTTGAACTTTCCCGGGACAGAAAGGGTTAAATATACAACATAAGCGTACAGTACTGCTATGGTAACCGTAACAGATAAAGCGAAAGATAAAATTATCGCGCTCCGTGAGGAGGAAGGTAAGTCCGGCAACAGCCATATCCGGGTAGGTGTGCAGGGCGGGGGATGCTCCGGCCTGATGTACAACCTGGAGTTTGACAGTGAGGAGCGGGCCAACGATATGGTGTTTGAAGATAAGGGGATCAGGATCGTGGTCGACAAAAAGAGTATCCTGTACCTGGCGGGTACCGTCCTTGATTTCAGTGACGGCCTCAACGGAAAAGGTTTCCAGTTTTTAAATCCCAATGCATCACGCACTTGCGGGTGTGGAGAAAGTTTTGCAGTATAGATTTATTTTTAGTTAGGTTGATTGATAAATGCGTTGCAAGCTTCCGTGCAGCGCATTTTTTATCTGTTTTACACCTTTGTAGGTTAATTTTTATTTGCTTTGTACCTGTTATGCAAAACATTACACTTTACTAAATTAATGTATCTGTTGTGAAACCCACACTTCTCATTTTAGCCGCCGGCATAGGCAGCCGCTACGGCGGCATCAAGCAGCTGGATCAGTTCGGGCCCCATGGCGAAACCATCATTGACTATTCACTTTTTGATGCGATACGGGGAGGATTCGGAAAAGTAGTGTTTATCGTGCGGGAAGAAATACGCGAGGCGGCCAGGGCGGCCTTTGCCCCCAAGCTCGAAGGAAAGATAGATTTTGATTTTGCCATTCAGGGTGTGCAGTCCTATGTGCCGGAAGAGCTGGGGACAATCGAAAGGGTAAAGCCCTGGGGAACAGGTCATGCGATGCTGTGCGCATGGGAGCATACCCATACTCCTTTTGCGGTGATCAACGCGGACGATTTCTACGGGTACGATTCCTTCAGGACCATGGCCGCTTTTCTTGCCGACGACAAAGACGAACGGAGGCATGCCATGGTCGGATATGAGCTGAAGCGCACCTTGTCCAAAAACGGGACAGTGTCCAGGGGCGTATGCGTGGTCGGGGCGGACGGGGAGCTGCGGTCGGTGGTGGAAAGAATAAAGATATTTGAGGAAGGAGATAAGATCTATTTCGAAGAGGACGGGGTGAAAAACGAGCTGGCGCCGGATACGCCCGTTTCCATGAATTTCTGGGGCTTTAAGCCGTCCGTCTTCCCAAGCACTAGGGCCATGTTTGAAGAATATGCCCGGGCCAATTACGATACTCCCAAAGCGGAATTCTACATCCCCACGGTGATGACGAATCTGCTGGTCAACGGCGAGGGAACCTGCCGGGTCTTCAGAAGCTCCTCCGATTGGTTCGGGGTGACCTACCCGGAAGACAAGCCTGTTGTACAGGAGCAGCTGAATGCTTTACATGCCGGAGGGGCATACCCCGACAGCCTGTGGTGAGCACATAAGTCCAAGCGTATCATGAACAATCATCATATTTTGTTAATGGATGGCCCGGATTACAAAGGGCTCATCTTTTTGGTTACCCGGGTGCTTTTCGAACACGGGATGAATATTTCGCGGAACGACGAGTACGTAAGTCCTTCGGGGTATTTTTTTATGCGTACCGAATTCGAGGGCGAAGCTGATCCGGACGTGCTGCTCAGTGCGCTGTACAGGGAGCTGCCCCAGGGCATCCGGCTCAGGATGAACCCGAAAAAGAAGAAGCAGATTGTGCTGATGGTCACCAAGGAGCATCACTGCCTGGGGGAGCTGCTGCTCCGCTATGCATATAACGAGCTGGATGCGGACATACTCGCCGTGATCAGCAACTACCAGGTGCTTGCCCCGCTGGTCGCCAAGTTTGATATTCCTTTCCACCATGTGCCAGTTGATCCCAAGGACAAGACACCGGCCTTCGACGAAGTTACTCGACTGGTAAATGAACAACAGGCCGATTGTATTGTACTGGCGCGCTATATGCAGATATTGCCCGCAAGTCTCTGTGAAGAATATGCCGGTCGGGTAATCAATATTCACCACAGCTTCCTGCCGTCCTTTGTTGGTGCCCGGCCTTATCATCAGGCCGCGACCCGCGGAGTGAAACTCATAGGGGCAACTTGTCACTATGTTACCGAGGAGCTGGATGCCGGTCCCATTATCGAGCAGGACGTGGTGCGTATAAGCCACAGAGATAATGTGGAAGATATGGTCCGCCTCGGAAAGGATGTGGAAAAAATGGTGCTTTCCCGTGGTTTGCGCTATCACTTGGAAGACCGGGTGGTGGTTCATGACAACAAGACGGTTGTATTTGCCTGAGACCGTCTGTTGCTGAACCCCTGCCCGGTGCCAATGACGGCAGGGGAGACGCACCATGTTCAGAT
>JBEBSO010000436.1:0-3589 GCA_040394275.1 Telluribacter sp. | reverse complement strand
TTCTGTCTATTCTGCAGGCATAATTGTCTTTCCCGCCGTAAAAGCGAACGATCAACCTATCAGATTTCACAAATACAATCTTAACCCCTACTATAGATAGATTAACTATATATTAAAATCGAATACGTACGATCCAAACCAGTTTGATTACACGCTCCTTTCATACTGCGGGCTTACCGATAAAAAATCGGCATATGCCAGCCTGATCCCCTCCTCCAGCTCCACTTTGTGCTTCCAACCAAGCTCATGCAGCCGGGATACATCCATCAGCTTCCTGGGTGTACCGTCGGGCTTGGAGGCATCCCACCGAACCTCTCCGTCATACCCGACGATACGGGCCACCAGCTCCGTCAGGTCCCTGATCGACAGGTCCTCGCCCGTGCCGATGTTGACAAATTCCCGCTCCGAATAATGGTTCATCAGGAAAAGACAGGCATCGGCCAGGTCGTCGGCAAACAAAAATTCACGCATCGGCGAACCGGTACCCCAGGCCTCCACGTACGGTTTCCCTTCTACTTTGGCTTCATGAAACTTCCGGATCAGCGCCGGCAGCACGTGGGATTTCTGAAGATCGTAGTTGTCGCCGTAGCCGTACAGGTTGGTCGGCATCACGCTGATAAAGTCGGCCCCGTACTGGTCGCGGTAGGCCTCGCACAGCTTGATGCCGGCGATTTTCGCGATGGCATAAGGTTCGTTTGTTTCCTCCAGCAGGCCTGTCAGCAGGTAAGACTCCTTCAAAGGCTGCGGGGCCAGCTTCGGATAAATACAGGAAGAGCCCAGGAACATCAGCTTTTTGACGCCATGGGCGTAGGCTTCGTGAATCACATTGGCTTCCAGCACCAGGTTGTCATACAAAAACTCCGCCCGGTAGGTATTATTGGCCATAATCCCGCCTACTTTGGCGGCAGCCAGGAAGACGTAATCCGGCTTTTCCGCCGCAAAAAAATGGCGGACAGCCAGCTGGTCACGCAGGTCCAATTCAGCAGATGATCTGACGATCAGATGTTTATATCCTTCTTTTTCGAGTGCCCGTAAAATGGCCGAACCCACCATTCCCCGGTGCCCGGCTATGTATATTTTGTCTTGTTTTTGCATCGATTCGTATTCTCCTTGAGGTATTGTCTTGTTATTATAGTGTCATGTCGACCGAAGCGGGGACATCTCCCCCCATACATGCAGTGGAACAAGGAGCCACAGTGCATGTACGGAAGGAGATTTCCCGACTTCACTTACGTTCCGCTCGAAATGACACACACCAGTCACACCAGCTCCGGCCGCTCTTTCTCCAGCCTTTCAAATATCTTTTTTACGTCCTGGGAATTATCCCGGTTGAGCACAAGGATGACGTCCGGCGTTTCAATCAGTACCAGGTTGCTTACCCCCAAAAACTCCACGTGCCTGGTCGCCCCTACGACGCAATTGTTGTCCCGGAAATGCTCCCGTTCTCCCTGCTCTTCCCAATGCTCCCAGATCGAGTCAAAGGACCCGAGATCCGACCAGCCGAAATCGGACTTCACCACGCGGATATTCCGGGACCGTTCCATAATGGCATAGTCTATACTCCGGGCGGGAATGAGCGCCGTTTCTTTTTCCGGCAAAAACCCGTCGGCAGTCCTCGCCTCCCAGGCCGCCCGGGCCCGCTCATAAATCTCCGGCTCAAACTTCCTGAGCTCCTCCAGGTAGACCCCGGCCCGGAAGCAGAACATCCCGCTGTTCCACAAAAAACGCCCGGCAGCCAGGAAAGACGCCGCCGTGTGGAGATCGGGCTTTTCGCGAAAAGAAATCACCTCTTCTCCCCCGGACTCGATGTAGCCATACCCGGTTTCCGGCTTGACGGGCCTGATGCCGAAGGTCACCAGGAAACCCTCGCAGGCCAGTTTCACTGCCCTGGCCACTGCGCTTCCGTATGCAGCTTCTCCTGTAATGATATGATCGGAAGGAGTAACCAGCAGCACATCGTCTGCTTCCGCCGCGAAAGCGCTGAATGCGATGGCCGCTGCCGTGTTCCGGGGGGCCGCTTCAATGATTTCCCCGTACCGGCTCACCCCCAAACGCGAGAATTCCGACCGGGACAAATGGTAGTTGTCTTTATTGCCTACCACCACGACACGGTTGGTTAACGGCAGGTTCCTTTCGACAGCCAGCTGGAAGAGTGATTTTTCTCCGAAAAGCGGGATATATTGTTTGGGCATCGATTTACGGGAAACAGGCCACAGCCGGCTCCCCACCCCTCCCGACAACAAAACATGCACGACTTGAGTCATACCAGAATAAATATACCTAAAAAATAACAGCTTTACTCCTTATTAACACAACCCCGCCGGGAATCATCCCGTAAAAAGGGCAGGCAGACCGGCACGGAAAGCCGGCCATCCGGGAGGCAGGCGGGCAGGCCTGTATCAAAATGTATAGTAAATGCTGTATGTATTGCACCCGGTTACCAAACCGGCAAAACAGGCGTTTGTTCTATAAGACGAACAAATATAGACGATTTCGGTCTTCATGTCATGCTTCCCCCGGGTGGAAAAGGGGATAATTTGTATTAAGAAATTGCGTTGTGATTTATTTTCTCTTTACCAGTTTTTTCATCCGCTCCCCGACGGAAACCGCTTTGGAACCTCCGTCTTCCGAATAGTATCCGTAGCCGTATCCTCCGTAACCGTAACCATAGCCGTAACCGGACCCGTAATTAACCGCGTTGAATACTACCGAAAGATTGGCAAAACGCTTGCTCCGGGCCAGCTCCAGGATACGGCGGAGATGCTCCTTGATGGTGTAGTTAAACCGCACGAGGTACAGCGTTGCATCGACATAATCCGCAAGCAATGCCGAATCGGTCACCAGCCCGTAGGGAGGAGAGTCCACCAGCACATAGTCGTAACGCTGCTTCAGCTCCTGGATCAGCTGCGGGAACCGCCCGTTGCTCAGCAATTCGGACGGGTTGGGCGGGATGGGGCCCGACGGCAGCACATGAAACAGCTCATGGATGCCGGAAGGCTGGATCAGCCGTACCAGCTCCTGCTGGCCGATCAGGTAGTTGGTAAGCCCCCTGTCGTTTTTGATCGGGACGCGCTCATGCAGGGTAGGCTTGCGCAGGTCCGCCCCGATGACGATGACCCGCTTGTCGGCATAAGCTAGGCTGGCCGCCAGGTTGACCGCCACGAAGCTCTTGCCTTCGCCGCCGATGGACGAGGTAAACATGATCACCCGGCAGCTGCCGTCACCCAGGTACTGCAGGTTGGTGCGGAGCGCCCGGAACTGTTCCGCCACCGCAGAGCGGCTGGTCATCGTAATGACCTCGGTATTCCCGGCTGCGTTTTTCTTCAGCTTCCCGATCTCGCCCAATACCGACACATGACCGGATTTTTCAATCTCATCCCGGTTCTGCACCGTGTTGTTCAGCATGAACAGCAGGTTGATCAGCAGCACCGGGATGGCCATCCCGGCGACCAAAGCTCCCAATGCGACCATCGCCTTTTTGGGCTTCACCGGCTTGTAGGTAGCAATAGGCGCGTCCACCAACCGGCTGTCCGTCACCGTAGAGGCATAAGCCAGGGCCGTTTCCTCTCTCTTCTGAAGCAGGTAGAGA
>JBEBSO010000435.1:0-3607 GCA_040394275.1 Telluribacter sp. | reverse complement strand
GGTTAACCTGCTGCGGGAGGGGTTGGACCTGCCGGAAGTATCGCTCGTAGCCATAATGGACGCCGATAAGGAAGGCTTTCTCCGGGATATCCGGTCGCTGATCCAGACGATCGGGCGGGCTGCGCGCAACGAAAACGGCAAAGTGCTGATGTATGCCGACCGCATTACCGGGTCGATGGAAAAGGCCATAGATGAAACGTCCAGGAGGAGGAAGATACAGATGATCTATAACGAGGAAAACGGCATTACGCCGCGGACCATCCTGAAGTCGAAAGAAGCCATCCTGGAGCAGACGGCCGTTGCGGATTCCAAGGTCCGCAAGGTATATGTAGAGCCCGAAGACATCCGGGTAGCTGCCGATCCGGTGGTGCAGTATATGGGCAAGACCGACCTGGAAAAACTCGCCGCCGAAACACAGCGGCAAATGGAAAAAGCAGCCAAAGACCTCGACTTCCTGGAGGCCGCCAGACTGCGGGACGAATTGCTCCAGCTGAAGGAAAGAATAAAAGGAACTCCCTGATCAGACGGGCCGGGCGGGGTTGCCGAAATAGGTGGCTCCCTCAGGTACGTTGTCAATAATGACCGATCCGGCCCCGATCCGGGCATTTTTTCCTATAGAAACACCGGAAACGATGACTGCTCCGGGGCCTATGAATACGTTATCGCCTACGGTCACCCGGCTGTTGATGACGGCGCCCGGTCCTACCGTCACGAAGTCGCCCAAACTTACGATCGGCTCGAGGGAAGCCCCGGTTTCGATGACACAGTGGTGACCGATGCTTGTCGATGGGCCCAGCACGACGCGCGCGCCGATCAGGTTGCCGTGACCGATACCTGCCGTCTCCGAAATCAATGCAGAATCATGGATGGCATTGACCGGCATCGTTTTCCGCCGGTCTATGAGCATTTCGGTGAGCCTGCCCCGTATGCTTTTTTCACCGATTGCTACAAAAGCATCGCATTTATGCCCGATCAGCTTCAGGTATCCGCCGTCATCCGTATCGCCCAGCACACTTACATCCCCGATCTCGGTGCCGTGCAGCGCTTTGTTGTCGTCAAGAAACCCGTATACGATTACGCCGTTGCGGCGAAAAATGTCATAGGCCTGCAGGCCGAGTGCTCCGGTACCGAATATGATAATTGGATTCTGCATAAAATCTGGATGTTTCTTCTGGTTATGAAAAAGGGCGGTGCGGGTGACCGGTTTTACAGGAAAGATACCCGGATAACAAACGGGCTGGCGTATGGTGATATGTTTTCCGGCGCGGAGATGGCATTCACGCTGGGGTTGTTCTGGTTGTTGTAATTGAGGTTGTAGAGAAGCGAGAGGTGCGCACCCCTGATTAATTTCCCTCCGCCGATGGGCTGCATATAGCCGAGACCGATCATCGGCGACCCGAGCCAGGTGCGGCTTTTATAGGGATAGTTGGATTTTTTATAGTCGTAATAGGTGACATTGAGCGCCTCGTATTCCCCGATCAGGTTGAGCGAAGGGATGACCGAGTACATCATAAAGGCCCGGCCTCCATAGATATGGCTGCTCTTGCTGATGACCAAGTGCCGGTTGTGGAAAAACATATACGTCAAGCCGGCGCCCGCTACCAGCTTGTTGGTGAGCTGGTACCCTGCCATGGGCGATATGTTCACGTTGGTAATGGTGCCGAATGCCAGGCCGAAGTTGCCGCCGAATCGCAGGCGTTCCCCGAACGTCATGCCTGCCAGGTCAGGATCCTCATGGATATTGGGGATTCTGACATCGGCATCTTTTTCAAAAGTGCTTTTTTTCTCCTGCCGGTCAGGAAGAGAATCCTTTTTGTAATAGTCTTCCTGTGCAAGCACAGGAGTATGACCGCCCGCCAACCCCAAAAATAACAAAAGGACAAAGAGGATTTTTTTCATAGTAATGAAAGAATTATTAATGCTTTTTAGTTAATTCGGCTTGGAATCAAACATCATCTTTAAAAAACGAACTCCGGTCTGTTTTAATATATCCTGAATCTCCCTTTTGCATCTGCCGGATTGCCCTGTCTGACAAGACCCGTCCCGGAACGGAACAGGTCGCAAAATTAAGCCAGTTTGTATTATTTTAAGCATGAAATATCAAATTTCTGTTCCCGACCCTTCCTCCTTCCTGATCGAGATCGTCTATACTGTTGCGGGGATTACTTCCGACCACATCGAGATACAGCTTCCTTCCTGGCGCCCGGGCCGTTATGAGATCCAGAATTTCGCAAAGAAGATCCAGCGTATGCATGTAACTGACCCGGGGGGCGCACCGGTCCGTTTTCAGAAGATCACCAAGGACAGGTGGAGGATTTTTACCGGCGGGGCGGCGGAGATCCGTGTGCATTACCATTTTTATGCAAATACACAGGATGCGGGCAGCAGCTATGTGGATGCGGAGCTGTGGTACCTCAACTTCATTAATTTCTGCTTTTATACGGAAGGAAGAATGGAAGAGCCCTGTGTGGTAGCGCTGGATATCCCGGAAACATTCCGGATCGCCTGCGGGATGCGGGCCGAAGGGGCGGGTATCCTGAAAGCCGCGGACTATTACCAGCTGGTGGACAGCCCGCTGCTGGCCTCTGCTACCATCCAGCACAAGACTTACCAGGTCAGGGGAGTAAATTTTCACGTCTGGATGCATGGTGCGCTGGCGCCCAACTGGAGGCGGATTCTCCATGATTTTGAACGTTTCTCGGCAGAGCAGATCCATACGATGGGTGCTTTTCCGGAGGCGGATTACCATTTTATCAACCTGATCCTGCCTACCGCTTTCTACCATGGTGTGGAGCACCGCAATTCGACGATGGTGGTGCTCGGGCCTGATGATGAAGGAGAAGGGCTGTATACCGATTTGCTGGGGGTGAGCTCCCATGAATTGTTCCATGCCTGGAATGTGATCCGGATCCGGCCCCTGGAATTGCTGCCGTATGATTTTACGGGAGAAAATTATTTCCCCACCTGTTTTGTGGCGGAGGGCTGCACGACCTATTACGGGGACCTGTTTCTGAGAAGATCCCGGGTATTTAACGACGAGGCATACCTCAGGGAGCTGCAGGTGTATATGAAGCGGCATTTTGAAAATGCGGCGTCTGCCTCCCAGTCGCTGGTCGAGTCGTCTTTTGACCTGTGGCTGGACGGGTACGAGAAGGGCATTCCCAACCGGAAGGTATCCGTTTATCAGAAAGGAGCGCTGGTAGCGTTGATTCTCGATCTGTTCCTGCGTAAAAAGTTTGCCCACCAACGTTCCATGGACGATGTGATGCGGACGCTCTGGCAGCGGTACGGCCTCCCTTTTGTCGGGTATACGCTGGAGGATTACATCGGGGTGGTCAGGGAAATCGCGGAGGAACGGCTGGATTGGTACTGGGAAGAATGTATTTTCGGAAATGCGCCGCTGGAGCACCGCCTGAATGAGGCGTTATCCTTTGTAGGGCTGCAGATGACGGTCTTCAGCAACGGCAATGTCCAGCTCAACCTGCATGACGATCCGAAAGCCGCAACGCAGCGCGGCGTCTGGCTGGCTTCCCTTCAACCGGACATTGATGAATACGAAGACCTGGATGACGGGCAGGACCAATGAGATCAGCCAAAAATAAGCAGG
>JBEBSO010000434.1:0-3607 GCA_040394275.1 Telluribacter sp. | reverse complement strand
AAATCGTCCGGGTATCCCAGCGAGGTGTAAAACACCCGGCTTTTGCCGGCCAGCCTGGTCCAGGCCACCGGCTCCGTCTTCCCGGCGGCACTGCCGTTCATCAGGATGGTCGCCTTTTTGTCGGTGGTATTGTCCAGCAGGTACAGGTTACCGGTACTGTGCCACTTGTCCGGCTTCACGCCCTTTAAAACCGGGTGGTCTTTCGAACCCGCGACATTAACGACGTTAATCCCCGGCTCTACCGGGCCGTATCCGTTGTTCACGCACCCGATCACATCCGGCACAAATTCCCACCAGGCCTCAAACCCCGGCTTCAGCTCATTTTTCTGGACCGAAAACGCGTGGTTGGCCGTCCGGATTCCCATCAGCGGCTTCCCGGCTTTCAGGTAGTCTTTCAACAGATCCAGCTGCTCTTTGGGCAGGGCCAGCCTCCTTGCAAATACCACCACCAGATCCGCCTTCCGGATGATTTCCAGGTCGGGGAAGCGCGCGGACGTCCGCTCTCCCTGCGCCATCAGGATCGTCGTGGTATAGCCGTGCTGCTTCTGAAGCATTTCGGCAAAAGGCGGAATGGTCCGGTCCGCCTCATAATTGAGCGGGTCTTTGCTCAGCAAAAATACGATATGCCCCTTTTTGGCCGCGGGGCCTGGCGCTTCCTCTTTTTCGACCATATCCGGCGCACCGGCGGCCTGTGCCTGCCATACCACACCGGACAAGGCCAGCATGGCTACCATTCCTCTTAGACGCTGAAACATCGATAGGTTCTTCACTATTTTCATTGCTTTTTATTAATTGAACAACATCATAATCATCCCGGCTTTACCTGTCTTCCATCGCCTGTAAAAGAAAGAGACAGGGCCTGTCTAACCGGCCTTTGTAACCAAAGCGGGGCATTATATAAAAAATATCCGAGCTTACCGCCAAACAACCGGTCATAAATTTGAAATGAGCCGCAGGCGTAGGCCCAAAGTGATTTTAGTTCTAAAGTCAAACTTTTCAAATTCTGAAACTCCAGAGCTCCAGAACTTTTCATACAGACGATACTATATGTTTACATTTTTTTAGTATTTTTGTAAACATTATATACCCGAACTTTAAGAAAACCTAATACGCCACCGGGTGCAGCCGGCCAGCTCTTCCTTTTCAGGTTGACTTTCACACCATACACTGCGTACGTCTGAAGCATAACCGGCAAAGAGACTTTGAACCTGCACAAAAAATAGCCTGAACTGCAGGGAAAAGCGTAAAAAACACCGTCAAATCCACTGCACATCCGGGTGACCAGGCTGAAAAAAAAGCTGTAAGTCCCCGGGCAGCGGGTGTCAAAGATGCCTCCGCCGGGAGCAGCCCGGCAGAGACACAGGTAAAATATTAAGAATCAATTAATTGACAGCATGACGCAGATGAATGAAAAAATAAAAATAGGCACGGTCGGGCTCGGGCTTATGGGCTGCAGCATTGCTACCTGCATCCTCGCAGCCGGGCACAGCGTCACTTCCATCATCCGGGACATCAGCAAGGCAGCAGCCGCGCGGGAACGTATCCGTCAATTTCTGCTTGAACTTAAATCCGAGGGCATCCTGAAAGAAGATCCTGCCGTCATCATCGGGCGGCATACCATTTCCGACGACTACGGCAGTCTTGCCGGATGCGGGTTCGTCATAGAGTCCATCCTGGAAAATGTAAACGAAAAGAAGGAGGTATACAGGCGCCTCGAGGCCGTTCTGCCCGCTACAGCCCTGATCGGGAGCAACACTTCCGCCATCCCGGTTTCGATACTCCAGGAAGGGCTTGACCACCCGGAGCGGCTGCTGGGCATTCATTGGGCAGAACCGGCGCACATCACCCGTTTTATGGAGGTGGTCTGCGGCAAAGAAACGGACATTTCCCTCGCGCAGCACGTGGTCAGCATTGCAGCGGGCTGGGGAAAGGAGCCTTCTCTCCTGAAAAAAGACATCAGGGGCTTTATTACCAACCGGATCATGTACGCCATGCTGCGGGAAGCCTTTTACCTGGTTGAAAACGGCTATGCAGAAATCGAAGATGTGGACCGGTCGCTCCGCAATGACCTGGGCTACTGGATCACCTTTGCCGGGCCGTTCCGGTTTATGGATCTTACCGGCATTCCCGCCTACTATACCGTGATGCAGGATCTGTTCCCGGAGCTGAACAATGCGGCGGAGCCCCCCGAGCTGATGCGCAAAATAGCCCTGTCAGGTGCCAAAGGCGTAGCTAATGCACGGGGATTTTATTCCTATACCGAAGAAAGTGCCAAAGAATGGGAATAGCAGTTTGTGGATTTTACCTACCACATCCGGAAGCTTGCCGAAAAGTTCCTGCAGGATGCAGGGGACCGGACCCAACCCTAAGTCGTACAATCCTGCCCGATATATACGCAGCTGTTCAGAATTGTCTATCAAAATGCCGGCCCGTTAAACGATGAAAAGTACCATCCAATCCTGGACCCTCCTTATCGCCTGCAACCTGATGTGGGCGATGCAGTTTACCTGTATCAAGCTTACGCAGGACCAGGTCGGTCCGTATTTTACGGTATGGGGCCCCATGCTGCTGGCGACTGTCTTCCTGGTCCCGTTTGTCCGGAAAGACTTCCGGAAAGGGGGCAAGCGGCTGAAGGACCTGCTCATATTCGGTCAGCTCGCCCTCCTGGGTGCTTTCCCCGCACAGGTGCTCATGACCTGGGGGACGCAGTACTCACTGGCCAACAACGCCGCAATCATTACCCTGGCGCTACCCGTTGTTACCGCAGTGTTCGCGTTCCTGATGCTTCGCGAAAAGATGACGCCTACCCGGTGGCTCAGCTTCGCCATCGCAATCGCGGGTGTCATACTCTGCTCCACCAACGACATACGCCACATGGATTTCGGCTCGAAATACGCCCTGGGCAACCTGCTGGTGTTCCTGGCGATCATCGGCAACGCCTATTACAATACCGGCTGTAAAAAAATCGCCGACCGCTTCACGGAGATCGAAATGGTATTTTACACCTATGTCGCCATGATCTTCCTGCTCACGCCCCTGGTGCTGTACTACGAGCCGGATACGTTCGGCAGGATATCCTCGTTTACCCCGCAGACCTGGACAGGAATTCTCCTGCTGACCTTCTTTCACAATTTCCTGTCCATGGTACTGTTCTTCAAGGCGCTCAAAGTCCTGGATGCAACGCAGGTGGCGCTGTCCAATTACCTGATTACTTTTTTTGGCATTCCTATCGCAGCCATCTGGCTGGGAGAAACACTGCAGATCAATGCCATCATCGGCGGCATACTCGTTTTGGCCTCGACACTGATCATCACCATAGTAGACTATAGGATAAACCGGAAAAACCAGATAGAATTAACTAAATAAACAAACAACAAAAAAATAAAATGAAGAATTTTAAGGAGCTGTACGGAGTAGTGCCTATCATACCTACACCTTTTACCGACAATGAAGACATAGACGATGACGCGCTGAGAAGCCTGGTAGACTTTGCTATCAAAAGCGAAGTCTCCGCCATCTGTCTGCCCGCCTACGCCAGCGAGTTTTACAAGCTGACGGACCGGGAAAAGCTGCACGTGGTTGAGGTAGCGGTGCAGCATGCCAACGG
>JBEBSO010000433.1:0-3608 GCA_040394275.1 Telluribacter sp. | reverse complement strand
CCCCTTGCGAGGTGGGCTTTCCGGCAGGTACACCCGGATCTCGGGATGCGGGTAGCCCGGGCCTGGTCAAAGCGGAGCAGGGCCGGCAACGACCAGAAAGGGGCGGACCGCTTCGTCAGCGAGGAAAAGGAATGGCTGTTCCTGTACTGCCGGGAGATCGAAAGCCGCCTGCATCATGATTACTACGTTTTCGGGCACCGTCACCTGCCGCTGGACCTGGCCGTATCCGGAAGCGCCCGCTACATCAACCTCGGTGAGTGGTTTTCCAGGAGGAGCTATGCCGTTTTTGACGGTGCCCGGCTGGAGCTGACGGCCTACTGAAAGTCAATCCGGTCGCCTGCCCTGATCCCGTAATGATCGGTAAAGCCTGCATTTACTTCTACTACGTACTGTGCATTGCCGTTGGAAGGTATGCTGCCTTCCGAAAAAGGCCGGGTGTTCTTGTGGATGGAAATGATTTTTTTGTCCCGGTCGGCATAGATAATATCCAGGGAAATGGAGGTATTTTTCATCCAGAAGGAGTGCTCCCGGGCGTCGTCGAATATAAAGAGCATCCCGGCGGATTCCGGCAGCGAGGTCCGGTACATCAGGCCCTTGGTGCGCTCCAGCTCATTTTCTGCAATTTCGACATCGATTTTTTTAATCTCCCGGTTGCCCGACATAAACCGGAGCTCTCCCTCCTTGACAAAGACGGAGGAAGAGCCGCCCCCGGTGTCGCCGGCCGGATGCCCGCTTTCCGGCGGTGCGTTTTTTTCGGTGGGAAGGAGAAAGAAGCAGACCAGGAGCAGCAGGATGCCTGCGATTCCGGCTGCCGCTTTCATAAGGTCCTTTTTCCTGCTCATGGCTGTTGTTTAGGGTACGCGTAACGGTCGGACTTCAATTTTACTCGGAAGGGTACGGGCGGGCATCCTGATGAGGTCCGACACGATTCTGCCGATGTCCTCGGGCTGAATCTTCCAGGCGTCTTTTTCGCCGGGAATGTGGTGATTGAAATGGCTCGCTACCGAGCCGGGCATAATCGTGGTCACTTTGATCCCTTCATTCCGCAGATCAAGCATCAGGGCCTGGCTGAATCCCACAGCTCCAAACTTGCTGGCGTTATAGGCCGTGCCGTTGGCAAAAAAATTGGTGCCGGCCAGACTGGAGATGGTGATGAAATAACCTTCCGTTTCTTTTAACGCAGACAGCGAAGCCTTTATTGAATAAAACAGCCCGGTCAGGTTAATATCGATGGTTTCCTGCCATTGTTCGGTGGTCAGTTCCTGTACGGGAGCAAAATGTCCTACGCCGGCATTGGCAATGACGTAGTCGAGCCTGCCCCACTTCCGGAGGACCTCTGCCACCGCATGCTCCTGTGAAGCCAGGTCGCGCACATCCGAAGCAATGCCGAGGGCATAGCCTTCTTTCTGCGCATTCAGCAGCCGGGCTGCTTCCCCGGTCGTGTCGGGCTGTCGCCCGGTCACCGCCACCCTGATGCCTTCCCCGATGAGAACCCGGGCGATACCCAGGCCGATTCCTTTTGTTCCCCCTGTGACCAGGGCCGTTTTTATGATTTCTGACATATCCGTAAGTTTAGATTTCCTACCTGTAAGAACCCCAATCGCCGGTGTATGGTTTGGCCGCAGCCGATTATTTCCGGATGTGCCGGCCAGGCGAAAGCCGGGGAGGCGCCGGAGCGGTCCCGGCATGCCTGCAAAAAACAGATAAACTATATCCGGCGAAGGGGCCGGAAGGGGGAAAGACCACTGCCGGTCTAACCGGTTTATGCAATTTAAAATGATAATAAATCTTTGATTGTTAATATATTGTCGAATTCATTAATATAATTTTTTCAAAAAAAATTGACATCATACCAAAAGAAAACGTAACTTCACGGCATAGTGTGTGTATAGTTTGAACATCCACTTGGGATTTCCCGGGTGGGTGTTTTTCTTTTTTTTATCAGGTCTGAGGCGCTTTTAGGGGCTGCTGTAGAGTTTATCGACTATGTTCAGGAATTTCTCTGTTTTCAGGAACACCGGCAACAGGAATACCAGGCGCTGGTTTTTATTTCACCTGCTTCTGGCCGTTCCGGTCTTTTTCCTGGCCCGGATTCATAAGAGCCGGAAAGACGGGCTCGTCTCGGCATTTGCCGTGCCTTCCTACAGCCTGGCCGGCTGCGGGGGAGGATGGGAACCGCTGCCCTATACCGCCACGGAGAAGGTCATGCTGACCATTCAAAAAAATACGGACGGCTCTGTCAGCGACGTAACCCCGGAGGAGCAGGTGGTGGAAGGGCGCTTGCTCAGGCAGGCGAACGGAAGGACATACAGGGCATTTTATTGGATCAACAACGTCAGGTGGCAGCACCCCGACGGTACTCCCCGGCTGCTGGACCGGGTGCCGCTCCCGGCGGGCCAGCTCGTTCACCTGAAAAAAGTGTGGGCGGAGGATGGCTGGGCGCTTACTTTCGACCAGCTCTACCTGAAGCAGCCCGAGGCGTGGTATGAAAAAAAAGGCGCCGATGCCGGACGCACTTTTAAGACCATCACGGCGGTATTTACCACCTGACGACTCTTGCAAATGCTTCCGGCTGCGCGCGGCCGCAGGGAGCCGGAAGAGTATTATCAATCCATCAACCGAGCGTTTTATAAATGAAAAGGAACCCCCGTTGGCTCGACGCTGTGACGCTGGTGCCTCAATACTGGAAATACCCCGTGTCCGCCCTGCCGGACAAGCCCGTCTGCATGCAGTGCGTGGTCCGGGAGGCTTCGCCGGCGCAGCTGAAGTCCGCAGGCATTACCCATTTGTGGGAAAACATGGCGCTGTCTCTTCAGAAGACGGACATCGGCATTTGTCAGAATTATTCTACCGTGCTGTTCGGTAAGCAGGACCCGGGAGAAGAAGAGGTCCGGGCGGCGGCAAGGGGCCTGCAGATGTATGACGATTTCGTGGTAACGGATGAATTCGGCGAAGGGGCCTTTCCCCAGATCGACCAGCTGCAGACCTCGGAGTGGTTTTACGACGAATTGGGGAAGCGGGCGAAAGCGGAGGGGCGCAGGGTACATTTGTTCGGGGAGTACGGAAGCCAGGCCGTTCAGTGCTATGCCGGGTTCCGGCACCATTGGGGAGATACCCGGGATCCGCTGGAGCCTTATTTTATGGAGCTTCTGGGACCGGATATAGGTGGGAGGCTGGACGGATCGGCCAGGTTTCTGCGCAGCTACCTGAACAGCAACCTGCGCAACGTGAGAGGGCGGTGCCTTTGCTATTACTATTCCTACGAGGTGCTTGACGGAGACTGGGTGACCTCGATACCATTGAATGCGATGTACAACTACAACGGGGCGGACACGGAATGCCTGCTGTTTCTATGGGGAAAGTCCCAGTCGAACGGCGCGATGATCGACGTGCCGCAGCGGGACAGCGGCACCTTTCACCCCGACGGGCTGATCACGACGGACTACCCGGTAGTGAGCCCGGAGCTGATGAAGATTCTCGGCTTTTTCGGGCTGCTGTTCTGTGATGCGGTGTATCTCTGGGATGACTACGGGACCGGCCCCGACGATCAGAACAGCGCGACCTGGCTCAGCCCCAAGGTAGGGACGGATGCGTTTGTGGTGGGTGTG
>JBEBSO010000432.1:0-3614 GCA_040394275.1 Telluribacter sp. | reverse complement strand
CGTCGGCACGATGGTAAATTCCACTCTCCTGATCTGGCTGACGAGCTGCAGCGTTTTGCGGTTGTGCTGATTGGACTTTACAAAATAGCTGCTGACCCTGTTCCGGAGATTCTTCGCCTTCCCTACATAAATGATTTCGTCCCGGTCATTGAAATAGCGGTACACCCCGGGTGCTGTCGGGAGATTGGCCAGTTCAATCCTGTGAGCTGCAGATGACATTCAAAAAAGATCGTTCCCGTTATTATTGATGAAAATACAGCCTGCTCAGGTGAAAAGCCGCTTCCTTCACCCTTTCGAAAGTTTCCGGCTCTGCCTCGGCCAGCGTCACCGGCCTGTTCAAAACGGAAACCGCGCAGGTGATGCCCGCTGCCTTTGCTTCCTGCGGAGTGATCTGCAAGGTACCGCAGATCACCAGGAGGTGCTTCCCCTCCTCCATGCACAGCCCCGCGATCCCCTGGATGAGCGTCCCGCTCAGCGTCTGATGGTCTACCTTGCCTTCACCGGTGATCACCAGGTCTGCATCTTTAATACAAGCAGCGAGGTTGGTTTGTTCCATTACGATCTTTACTCCTTCCCTGAGGGAAGCCCCGAGAAACCATCCGGCTCCCGCGCCCATGCCTCCCGCAGCTCCCGCACCGGGGGTATGGCTGTAATCTTTTCCGAAGAAAGCCGCGGCTACCTCCGCCAGGTTTCTCAGGCCTTCGTCAAGATGTCTTACGGCCCCGGCATCGGCTCCTTTCTGGGGGCCATAGACGGAGGCGGCCCCATTGTCCCCGTACAAGGGGTTGGTGACATCGCAGGCCACGATGATTTCGGCCTGTGCCGGCAGGGGACTTGCGTTCAGCGCATCCATGGTATGGATATCGGCCAGGGACATGCCGGCCGGGGACAGCTCCCGGTCATAGACGTCGAAAAACCTGTATCCCAGGGCGGATGCCAGGCCGATCCCGCCGTCGTTGGTCGCGCTCCCCCCGATTCCCAGCACTATTTTCCGGGCGCCCCGTTCCAATGCATCTCTGACCAGCTGTCCCGTCCCGTAAGAAGAAGTGTATAACGGGTTTCTTTCCCCGGGTGCAAGCAGCTGCAGACCCGAAGCCGCAGCCATTTCGATAAAAGCCGTGCGGCCGTCGCCGGACAAGCCATACTCCGCCCGGATGCTTCTTCCCAGCGGGTCCTTTACCATCACCGGGACAAAGCTTCCGCCTGTAAATTGCGTCAGGATCGCGGCAGTACCCTCTCCTCCGTCCGCCATAGGCACAGTCGTAACCCGGGCATCAGGCAATGCCTCAAGCACGCCCAGCCTGATTGCCTCGCAGACCTCCGCGGCTTCCAGAGAGCCGCGGAATTTGTCGGGGGCGACAAGAATTCTCATAGGATGTTGCTAAAATAAAGCCCCTTCGTCATCAGACAGCGACGGAGGCATGTACGTATCTGAGCTGTCGGCGCGCACGCCCCCGCAATCAGGGAAATAGCCTTCCGGCTTCTGGAAAAGTCCTTTCCGGTATTCGGCCAGTGTAGGATCCGCGTATACCTTCTGCATGTACCTGCCCCAGGCCGGCAAGGCAATGCGCCCGCCCTGCCCGTATTCAATTGTACGGAAATGTATGCTCCGGTCTTCTCCCCCCACCCAGAGGCCGCTCACCAGGTTGTGTGTCATCCCCATAAACCATCCGTCCGAATAGTTGGAAGTCGTCCCCGTTTTCGCTGCGATCTCGTTGCCTTCCGTAACCCCGTAGCTCCGCAGGCGGCCGGCCGTACCGTTCGGATCCTCCACGGCGCCCCTCATGATATAAAGCATGTTATAGGCCATGTTGGTGCTGATCTCCTGGTTGGACTTCGGGAAAAACTCCTGGAGGAGGTTTCCGTACCGGTCTTCAATCCGGAGGATCGTCAGGGGCTCCGAGAAATGATCGCCGCCGTTTACAAACGTGCTGTACGCGTTGACCATATCAAAAACCTTCACGTCGCTGGAGCCGAGACATAAGGCGGGCGTCGCCTGCAGCGGAGAAGTTATCCCGAGCTTTTTCGCATATTCCACCACCTTGTTGGGCCTTACCATTTTCATAATGTAGGCGCTCACCGAGTTGACGGATCTCCCGATGGCCTGGCGCAGGCTCAGGTTGTGATAGGAATATCCCCCCGTGGCGTTTTTCGGGGTCCAGGGCACCAGCACGCCATCCTCCTTCCCGAAAGTGACCGGCGCATCCGGGACCGACGAACAGGGCGTCAGGAAACCCTGGTCCAGCGCGGCAAGATAAACAAACGGCTTAAAGGTAGAACCCGGCTGACGCGCGCCCTGGCGCACATGGTCGTACTTGAAGTATTTGAAATTAATACCCCCGACCCAGGCCTTTATATGGCCGTTGCGCGGGTCCATCGACACCATGCCCGTACGCAGGAACCGCTTATAATATTTTATGGAGTCCATCGGGCTCATCAGCATCTCTTTTTCCCCGTCCCAGGAAAACACCTTCATCTTATAGGGCGTCTTCATCACTTTCCAGGCCCCTTCTTCCCCGAGGTCGCGCTTGAGCTCCCGGAACCGGTCCGACCGGAGCACGGCGGTTTCGATAAACCTCGGCATTTCCCGCCCGCTGTCATCTATCCAGGGATTCCTGCCCTTCCAATGCTGATCAAAGAGCGACTGCTGGTGTTTCATGTTCTCTTCCACCGCTTCCTCCATGTATTGCTGCATCCGGGAGTCGATCGTCGTATATATCTTCAGGCCGCTCGTAAAAAGGTCATATTCAGTGCCATTGTCCAGGTTGTACTGCTCCACCCAGGCTTTCAGGAAATTTTTCTGGGCCTCCCGGAAATAGGGAGCGGGGCCGGTGTTATGACTTTCGACCGTAAAATTGAGCCCCAGCGGTCGCTCCTTACAGGACGCGAAGCTCTCCGCATCGATAAACTCGTACTTGGCCATCTGTGAAAGCACGACATTCCGTCTCAGCAGCGCCCGCTCCGGGAACCTCAAAGGATTCCAGTAGGTGGGGTTCTGCAGCATTCCCACCAGCAGCGCCGCCTCATGCGCTTTCAGGTCCCAGGCATCCTTGTTGAAATAGGTCCTGGCCGCCACTTTTACACCGTATGTATTGTTCCCGAACGACACCGTGTTGAGATACATCATGATGATCTCCCGCTTCGTATATTTCTTTTCCAGGGTAACCGCCAGCATCCACTCCTTGGTTTTGTTAATGGCAACCCGGACCAGCGGTACATACCCCAGCACCCCCTGGTGTTGCTTGGTACGCGTCTTGAACAGGTTTTTTGCTACCTGCTGGGTAAGGGTACTTCCCCCTCCCGAGCTCGTCTGCGCGGTAAGCAGCCCCTGAACCACCCTCAGCAGGCTCCGGATATCTATCCCCGAATGCTGCCCGAAACGGGCATCCTCCGTCGCGATGAGCGCCTCAAACAACACGGGCGAGACCTGGTCAAACTCAATCGGGGCGCGGTTTTCGATAAAGTATTTGCCCAGCGACTTCTGGTCTTCCGATATCAGCTCCGACGCCAGCTCGCTTTTGGGGTTTTCGAGCGTTTTCAGATCGGGCATGGAGCCGAACAACCAGAAAAGATTGATCCGGACACTGATGAGGTATATTATGATAAAGCCTACG
>JBEBSO010000431.1:0-3619 GCA_040394275.1 Telluribacter sp. | reverse complement strand
GGGCTGCGGACGCAGCCCGATCCCGCGACAGGCAAACAAGACGAACAAATTAATGCATCATTTATGAAAACCTACCAGCAGTATATCAATACAGTTTACTTCCTGAATAGATTTATTTTTATCGTCGGTCTGTCCGTCGTATGTATTTCCTGTGCCAGGTCAAAACTCGAAAAAACAGGTGTGATCTGGACCAGGCCGGCATCCAAAAGCAAAGGCGCGCCGGAGATTTCCGGAATCAGCGAAAAGACAGTGCTGTCGATTGGCAGCCGCCTTGAGTTGTTTGTGGATGATTTTCTCGTTGAAAAGCTGTCCGGTGAAGCCGGGCTGCAGATTCACCAGCCGGTACCCCGCGAAATAGCCCTCGTGCATGATGCCCCCTGGGAGGGGCCCGGAAGCGGCTACCACAGCGTGTTTAAAGACGGGGACATTTACAGGATGTATTACAAAATGTGGCAGCGCACGCCGGGGCCGGGCGATCCCAACACCGACAACAATCCTTTGCTGACAGGCTATGCAGAAAGCAAAGACGGGATTTCCTGGTATAAGCCCAGCCTGGGCCTGTTCGAATTCAAAGGCTCGAAGGAAAACAATATCGTAATCGCCGGTGGCCCGATGGGACCCATATCCCCCGACGCCGGGCACCCGTCGGTTTTTAAGGATGAAAACCCCGATGTTGCTCCCGACGCACGCTACAAAGCGCTGATGCCGGAGCATTTCGACTCGGGCAACCCGCGGGGGCTGATCGCGTTGAAATCGCCGGACGGCATCCACTGGACACCGATCGCCGCCAGGCCGCTCATTACGGCGGGCGCCTTCGATTCGCAAAATATTGCTTTCTGGGATCCGGGCAGTCAGCTGTACCGGGCATACTGGCGGGCCAACATCAAAGTCCCGGTCAGCAAAGAAAATCTCAGCGGGGTCCGGAGGGACATACGCACCGCGACCTCAGCAGACTTTATCAACTGGAGCAATTGGGTGGAGCTGAAGTACACCGACGGCCCGTTGGAAAACCTGTATATCAGCCAGATAAAACCCTATTACCGGGCGCCGCATATTTTTATAGGATTCCCTGCCAGGTATTTTGACCGCGACTGGTCTGAATCGATGTATGCTTTGCCCGACAGCACGCACCGCAGATGGCGCGGCCGCTCGAACAGGCGGTTGGGCACTGCCCTGTCCGATGCGATGCTGATGGGGAGCCATGACGGCCTGACCTTCAAACTGTGGCGGGAAAGTTTCCTGAGGCCGGGAATAGAAAGAACCGGCACCTGGAGCTACGGCCAGCAGTTCATAGGCTGGCATGTCGTCGAAACCCGGTCGGACCTGGAAGGAGCTCCGAATGAGCTCTCCCTGTATGCGAGTGAAAAATATTGGAGCGGGGCCCGCGGGAGCGCGCTGCGGCGGTATACGCTTCGGTTGGACGGGTTTGTATCGGTCCGCGCGCCGGCAAAGGGTGGCGAGCTCCTGACCAGGCCCCTTACTTTTTCGGGGAGCAGGCTCCTGCTTAATTTTTCGTCCTCTGTGGCCGGTGACATCCGCGTAGAAATCCAGGACGGGAGCGGAACGCCTCTCCCGGGGTTCGCGCTGGCCGATTGTTCCGAAATTTTCGGCGATGCCATCAGCCGCCCGGTACATTGGAAGGACAGCGGTCACGACGTATCCTCGCTGGCCGGTAAAACGGTAAGGCTGAGATTTGTTTTAAAGGATGCCGATCTCTATTCCATACAATTCAAGTAGCCTGCGCCAGCCATTCTACCCGGATTTTATCATGCATAAAGGAAAAAGCCTGAAGGTGTTGCTGCTGCTCACCGCCATGATGCCGCTGTACGCGGCCTACCCTGCCAATTATGTGAAAGTAGCTGCTATCGGGGCAAAGGTGCCTGCCGCCGACAAACCTGCGGGGATGCAGCCGCTCGTGGATAAGGTAATCACGTTCTGGCAGAAGGAGATGCGCCGGGTATTGCCGGACCGGCCTGACCTGATCGTATTGCCCGAGGCCTGCGACCTCCCGTCCGGGATATCCGGCCGCGATACGTGGGAGTACCTGGCCGCGCGGGGAGAGCAGGTGCGCGAAGCGTTTGCCGCCATCGCCCGGGAGCACCGCTGTTACATTGCTTTCGGCTCCTATACCCGCGATGGGGATAAGTGGTACAATTCTGCGCTGTTGCTCGACCGCACCGGTAAGGTGGCCGGGGTGTACCACAAAAACTTTCCTACCATCGGGGAGATGGAGCTCGGAATTACGGCGGGCAGCGAAGCCGCCGTGTTTCAGACTGATTTCGGCCGGGTGGGAATTGCAATCTGCTTTGACCTGAATTTCCCGGAAATAAGATCCCGGTATGAAAAGGAGAAGCCCGACCTGATCCTCTTTCCTTCCATGTACCACGGCGGACTTATGCAGAATTTCTGGGCTTACTCCTGTCGCGCCTATTTTGCCGGAGCGATCACCGACCGGGCGACGCCGTCCCAGATCCATGCGCCCACGGGGGAAACCCTGGCAGCGACTACCAATTACTTTAACTACGCCCTGGCAAGCATCAATCTTGATTTCACTATAGTCCATCTGGACTATAACTGGGACAAGCTGAGACGGCTGAAGGCAAAATACGGCAGCGCGGTCACCATTACCGATCCCGGCCGGCTGGGGGCCGTCCTGGTGGAAAGCGGGCATGCCCGCATCAGCGTGAAGGACATGATAAAGGAATTCGACATCGAAGTGCTGGACGATTATTTCACGAGGTCGGAAAGCCGCCGGGATCGTTAAGGCAGCTGAAGCCCGCTCAGCCGGCGCGCGGGAATAAAAATATCCGGGTTTTCTGGTAAAATTGAAAAAAAATCACTATCTTGTATTAATAGGCTGTAGGCTGTCCTATTTTCTGAAACGGGATGGCTTACGCCTTTTTTTCTGAATCGGCTCTCCATCCGGCCTTAAAAATTCCGACCGAAAATAGACGCATGAGATATCTTTTCCTTTTCCTGTCCGGCCTATGGCTGCTCAGTGCCTGCAACACCAATAAAAATTCCGACGGCAACGCGGCCGGCGGGGTGGCAACGGGTACTGCTGCGGGCGCCATTACCGGTACGAAGTGGAAGCTTACCGAGCTCAACGGCAGCCCGGTGGCGGACAGTATAAATGGCCGCGCGCCTTTTTTGGAGCTTCATCCGGACAGCGTTTACGCTGCTTCGGGAGGCTGCAACAGCATGGGGGGGGCGTTTGAGCTTCCCGGCGACGGCAGGATACTCTTTTCAAGAGCCCGGGCTACGATGATGGCTTGTGAAAATATGGAAGTGGAGGCTCGGCTGGGGGAGGCTTTGGCGGAGGCGGACAATTATACCATTCATGGCGATACCCTTTCTCTGAATAAGGCGGACAGGCTGATCCTGGCCCGTTTCATGGCATGGAGAGGTAAAGCGCCGGCGGAAAATTAGGCGGGGGCGGCTGCTTTTTACAGTGCCGGTTGCCATACAGGTTTATATCTTTGCCGGGTCGTGCCATCGTGCCCGGTTCGGATAGGGGCGGTTGCCGGCAAAGCTGTATGTGTTTTAACCGAAATAAATGCAGGAATGAGTATCCCAGAAAAGAAAAATGTATAATGCCTACGCGGCTTCAACGTCGCGA
>JBEBSO010000430.1:0-3627 GCA_040394275.1 Telluribacter sp. | reverse complement strand
AGCCGGGAAAACGGCGGGTAGTTATAATTGTCCCGCTCCACGATCTCCAGGTCGTACATTCCCCGGTAATCCCCTTCCACCACACGCTGCAACAGCTCCTGCGCCGGATTTGCAGTCTGGATCAGTACTTTTCCGGGCTTATCCGCCCGACGGCCCGCACGGCCGCTGACCTGGGAAAGCATCTGAAAAGCCCTTTCGGTAGCCCGGAACTCCGGGAAATTGATCATGCGGTCGGCATCGAAAATACCCACCACGCTTACATTGTCAAAATCCAGCCCCTTGCTGATCATCTGGGTCCCGACCAGGATATCTATATTGCCCTGTTCAAAATCATTGATGATCTGCTGGTAGGCGTTCTTCGCGCGGGTCGTATCCAGGTCCATCCGCTGGATGCGGGCATGCGGGAAAAACACCTGCAGCTGGTCTTCCAGCTTTTCCGTACCGTATCCCACCGTTTTCACTTTGGGCGAACCGCAATGCGGGCAAGTCCGCGGAACCTCCTCGCGGTGCCCGCAATAATGGCACCGGAGCTCGGCTGCCTTCATGTGGTAGGTGAGGCTCACCGCACAATTGAAGCACTCCGATATCCAGTTGCATTCCTCGCAGCGCAGGTAGGGCGAATATCCCCTGCGGTTCTGAAACAAAATAGACTGCTCCCCTGCGCCCAGGTTGTGCGCCAGATGTTCGTACAGCACGGACGAAAACTCCTCCTTCATCTTACGCATCTTGCGCTCTGCCCTGGTATCGATCAGTACAAACTCCGGCAGGGAAGCGTTGCCGTATCGCCGGTGCATCTCCACCAGCCCGTATTGGCCGCTTTTCGCATGATAGTAGCTCTCCATCGAGGGGGTAGCCGAGCCCAGCAACACCTTGGCCTGGTGGAGGCCGGCCATCACGATGGCCACATCCCGGGCATTGTACCGCGGAGCGGGATCATACTGCTTGTAGGAAGTTTCATGCTCCTCATCCACGATGATCAGCCCGAGGAGGCTGAACGGCAGAAATACCGCCGACCTGACACCGACGACAAACCGGTATTTTCCTTCTATTACATTTTTCCAGACCTCTACCCGTTCGTTGTCCGAGAATTTGGAATGGTAGATGCCCATCTTGTCGCCGAAGACTTTCTTCAGCCTGGCCACGATCTGCGTGGTGAGGGCTATCTCGGGAAGCAGGTAAAGGACCTGGCTTCCGGCCTCCAGGGCCTGCTGGATAAGATGGATGTATACCTCCGTTTTCCCGCTGCCCGTGATCCCGTGAAGGAGCACCACGTCTTTTGACTGGAAAAAAGACAGGATCTGCGAGGACGCTTTCTGCTGGTCTTCCGTCAGCCGGATCTCCTTTTGCGGTAGGTCGGGGATTTCGTCAAACCGCGATACGGTGACCTCAAACTGTTCGAATATACCCTTCTTCAGCAGGCTCTGCAAAGCCGAATCCGACACACCCTCGTCCCGGGCAAAGACCGATTTCTCCAGCCCTTTCCGGTTCAGGTCGGGATTGTGCTGCACGGGCACAAAGCTGAGGTATTTCATCACTACTTCCTGCTGCCTGACCTGCTTGTCAAGCGACCTGATCAGCTCGACGATCCCGGGGACGCAGGCCTCCGCCAACCTGACTTTTCTCACGATCTTCGGCTTGTACTTTTCCTGCACTTCCTCAAAGACGATCACCGCCCTTTTGGCCGTCAGGGATTTGATGAGCGCCGTTACATTCTTCTGATCGGTGAGAAAGCCGAGCTCTTCGTAGCTGAGCGAATCACGGCTGCGGATTTCTTCGAGGAGCCCCTTTTCTTCGGGAGTCAGGATCTGGTCGTAGTCAAAATCCGGGTTGTATTGTATCCGGGACTGGCTGGTAATCTTAAGGCCGGAAGGCAGCGCTACATTCAGGACCTCGCCAATGCTGCACAGGTAATAGCCCGCAATCCATTCAAACAGCTTCAGCTGGTAACCGGTTACCAGCGGCTCGTCGTCCAGCAGCTCGAGGATATACTTGGCCTGGTACCCGGACGGCGGGGTCGTGTGCACCCTGCATACAACAGCGGTAGTCACCCGGCTTTTTCCAAACTGTACGATCACCCGGGCCCCGGTCTTTATCAGTTCGCTCATGGAGCGAGGCACCCGGTAGGTAAACAGCCGGGGTATAGGCACCGGCAGGATAAGATCCGCAAAAAGCGTTTCCTGATCAGCAAAAAGGGGGTTAATAGCTTCCAACTACAATGAGAAAACCGGCTTCGGCCCTATTTTATTCCAATGATTTTGCAGCATTCCAGTATACGTCCATCTCGGCCAGCGACAGCTCCGTCAGCGACTTGCCGTCAGCGCGCGACTGCTGCTCCAGGTAGCGAAAACGGCGTATAAATTTCTTATTGGTCCGCTCCAGCGCCGTTTCCGGGTTGATGTTTACAAACCGGGCATAGTTTAACAGTGAAAATAACAAAACACCGAATTACGCCTCGGCCTCCCCGTGGTCGGCCCGAGCCTCCGAACCGTCGAAAAAGGCCCAGAACTCCGCCAGCTCTTCCGTTACTTTTTCCCAGACCTGGGTATCATTTTCCCAATCGAAGCCGACGCCGCGCGCTTTTTCCTGTATCCGCATCGCTTTGACCAATGCCGGCAGCGAACCGGGCACCCCGCCGAGTACGGAGGTATTGCCTTCTTTGAGCTTCAGCTTTTCCCAGTTCTGCTTCACCTGCTCCTCCGACTCCACCTTCACATCACCGTAGATATGCGGATGCCTGTGGATCAGCTTTCCGGCGATCCCCTGCAGCACGTCCGCTATATCGAAAGCACCGCGTTCGGAAGCTATCCTGGCATAAAAAACCAGGTGAAGCATGAGATCTCCCAGCTCCTTTTTCACTTCCGGCAGGTTGTTGTCCAGGATGGCATCCGAAAGCTCATACGTCTCCTCTATCGTCAGGTGCCGCAGGCTTTCCAGCGTCTGCTTCCTGTCCCAAGGGCACTGCTCCCTGAGCTCATCCATGATGGTCAGCAGGCGGTTAAACGCCATCAGCTGCTGCTTTCTACGCTCCGGAAGCGAAAGGAATTCCTTGTCCATAAAAGTGCTGTCTTCATTTATCAGGTACGTTTACCCGGCCGAAAGCTCTTTGGCCCGCGCCTCCGCCGCAAAAATTCCGCTCATCAGCGTATCCCCGAGCCCGCCTTCCTCGAAACGCTTCAAAGCGGCCTCCGTCGTTCCTCCCCTGGAGGCTACCGCTTTGATAAGGTCATCCAGCGACCTTTCGGAAGCATCAATCAAATGAAAGGAGCCGAGCATTGTCTGCTTTACCAGCAATGCGGCCACCGAATCATCGAAGCCCATCTGCCTGCCGGCTTCAACCATCGCCTTCACCAGGTAGAAGAAATAAGCCGGCCCGCTGCCGCTCAAAGCGGTGACGGCATCCAGCAATCCTTCGTCTTCCAGGAAAACGGACTTCCCGGTCGCATTGATCAGGCGCTCGATTGTCCTGAGCTGCGCACCGTCCACCTCGGGAGTCGCCGCGTACGCGGTGATCCCCATACCGAGCATCGCCGGGGTATTCGGCATGGCACGGACTATTCTTTCATGATTCAGCCCCGACCTGATCGTGCCGATAGAGATGCCGGCCATGATGGAAAGCACGACCTGGTC
>JBEBSO010000429.1:0-3659 GCA_040394275.1 Telluribacter sp. | reverse complement strand
TTAGAGTCATTTCTGAATGTTCTCCCAAGAGTAAATGACCGCGTCTCCGGGATCAACCTCTATTTTATTCGTATAGGCATCCGCCCTGACCAGGGTTCCATCTTTCAATACCCTCTTTACGCCAGGATCGGTCGCAATTGTCAGCGTCATCGGGTTTTGGAAGTCGCGGTTAACGATCACCAGGAACTGTTGGCTCCCCTTCTCCAGGACAGAAACAACGGCTCCCCCATCGCTTGTTTCCAATACCCTGACAGGGCCGGGAAGCTTGTCGAGCCGTTTGGTACCGGCAGGAACCCTTTTGCCGGTATGATTTACCGAGACCAGCCTCGACCCCATGAATACGGCTGAAACATTCTGCAGCTCCCGGTTGACCAGTTTAATACGATCATACACATCGGTTCGTTTCCCGTCCAAACCTATCGGGCCATGATGGAAATCCCAGCTAGGGTTGATTCCCGGCGTCCAGTATGTAAAATATTGCAGTACCTGCGCACCGTAGGCAAGATTGCTGTACATCTGTACTTTAATTTCCCCGACGGTAGGCACAGGATAAGGCTACGATTTCAAGATTCTTGTACCACCCCGGGCGAAGTGACCTGCCGGTACTTCCCTCTATAACCGGGTAGTGATCAAATGAAATGAATGGTACAGGTACTTCTTTGAGGAAAACATCGACGTGTTCGGCATAAGGATCTTTCCCGGGCGGGATATTCGTTCCTTTGGCAAACAATTGTTCGGCACTGGCATAATTCGGGAACAGGTTGATATAACAATAGTGCTCCTTGTCTATGGATTGTATCCTTTTGGCCCACGCGGCCAGCTCCGGGAAATCCGTAGCATTGGGCTCATCCCGCAGGTGATAGCCCGCGAGCGCCGGATGCTTCATAAGCCGTTTTACTGTTTTCTCCGGTTCCGATTTCAGCTCAGGACAATACGGAAGCAGCTTCAGCCCGGTTTGCTGCGCTATATCCAAAGCTTTTTCCACTGCTCCGACACTTGAATACGAAGAGAAATTGACATTGATTCCTGCTTCTTTTAGCTCTCTGAAACGTTCTGCAGTTGTTTCTTTTTCCGGCACTCCCATCCAGGCAAGAATGGGTATTTCCTCACTAAATTGTAATTTCTCCTGCGAAATGCCGGTAAAGGCAAGTAATGTAAAGACAGAGGCGAGGGTATAAGCTTTCACGTTTTGACCTAATTTTGATCCTCATTGACAAACAAATTCATGGCCTCAGGAGCTCCATACATGGTAGCCGAATAGGTTTTCCCGACTCCTGGTTTGGTACTGAGCGGGTTCTCCAGGAAGTCTTTGAAACGAAAGTCCCACGCCTTCTTCAATACGCGCAGTTGTTCGGCATCCCTGTTGATGCTCACACTGTTGACAAGCGCCATGATCGTAACACCGGGCTGGCTCACCGAGGTTGCCGTGGCAGGGCACGAAGTATATCGCCACCCACTCCGGTGATCGTGCCACGTGCCGTTGTTCAGGTTGTCTACCGCCCGCTTCAGGCTGTTGGGGATCCGCTTGTCGCCGGTCAGCTGGTAATACCGGCCCAAACCGTTCAGCCGGACCGAAGTTATAAACCCGGCCTCCCCCACATGCGGCGTCATCCCTTTTTTACGGTCTTCAAGCGATACGCAAAAGCAATGCCCCCAGGGCAGCTTGTACATCCACCCGCCCGATCTCGGGTTTTGTTCCACCAGCGCCTCTTCTGCAATAAACTCCATCGCTTTCAGTACGCGGGGCGTCGGGTTCACCTTATAGATACCCGCAAAAGCCAGCATCGTCCAGCCGTTCACCCGCCCGGAATGGTCCGTCCCTTTAAAAGACTTATAAAGACCCTCTTCGGTCAGGCGCACCAGGTTATTGCTGATCCGCTCCAGGGTCTCTTTTACCCATGGGTCCCCGGTAAGCAGGTAATAGCAGGCCATGCCCTGCGTCCAGATATGGCCCAGGTTATAAGGGTCAAGGCAGAGGTAAGGGTTCGGGTTCCCTGACCCGATATTCTTGCTGACATACAGCTCGCGTATCTTCTCTACCGGGTGAAAACCGCCCACATGCCCGATGCTGTGCTCGTGCACCATTCCCGTATGAGAGGTGTAGGACGGGCTTTCCCACCGGGAAAAGTACTTTTTCAGTTCTTCATTCAAAGAATGGACCACGTCCACCTCACTGGTATGGCGTGCTGCCAGCTCCCCGGTATAAAAATACTTCGGGTCGCCCGTACGGGCAAACTGCGTCAGGATCGTCAGCGGGGTATCGTATTCGTGGTTGCCCCAGTTGACGCCCCGCTCCCCGAACCAGTCCCCCCAGTTCATCGCCCCGTAGTCGCGTTGTTCCCGGATCGATCTCAGGTAGCCTTCAAACAGCTCATCCGCCCATTTGTCGTACTCGCCCATCCCTTTCGTGCCGGCTGCCGCGATGACGCCCCACTCCCCGGTCGCGATCGCCTGTACCGGGTCGGCCACCGGGATCAGCGCACGGTTGACAGATTTCACCAGCCTTTCCCCGTTGCCCGACAGGTCGCACCATATCTGCCATCTTTTGGTCTGCCCTTCCCTTATCCGGTAATTGTCTTCTTCAAACAGGTAGTCATGTTTATACCAGGGCCCCATGTGGGCGAAAGCCCCGGCCTGAAACGAGGGGAACAGGCCCAGTGTAGCCGTATTCCTTGTCACCTGGAGGCTTTTGGGCCATTGCTGCCAGAAATCCTTCAGCGCTACGGCCAGCGTGCCTTTCCCGTCCGAGACCTCCATCCAGCCCGGCGCTTTATCACCTTTGCCTTCCATTCCCTCCATCTTAAAATTCTCATCATCCACCTGGAACAACCTGACCGGATCGGCTGCCAGGGGAATGGCCTTGTTCTCCTCTAACCCGCCAAGCCGGGCCGAGCGGTAGCCGCCTGCCGATTGGATTTCAAAGCTCAGGTCTTTCAGGTAGGTGATCATGCCCGTATCCGCATGTGCCAGCAGCTGCGGTTCCAGGTAGAATTGCTGAAGGCCCGTATAGACCGAGGCCCGCAGCCGGAAGTCCACCACCCTGGACCCATCGGGCCGGAAAAATGAGCCTTTCAGCAGCAGTGTAGTGCGCAAGGGGCCTTTTGTCTCTACGAGCCCCGAATCCGCTATGGCTTCACAGCGCACCCCGGCTTTGTCTTTCAGGGAAAATTTCAGGTCAAACCGGTTGGAGATACGCAGCAGCGCACCGGGGGCCGTTTTTAATTCCACAGGGCCTGATTTTACCGTCAGCCCTTTTTTAGTGCTGAGCTTTTGGGGGACAGGTTCAACCGCCTGTACGTTCCTGCCGGGTTTCCAGCTAAGGCGGAAAGCCTGGGTACTGCCTGCAGCAGGATCTGCCTGGAAATCGACCAGTACCCACCTGGCGCTCCCGTCGCCCCAGCCGGCCAGCACCTGCGACTGGCTGGGAATGGCTTTCCCGTCTGCCCTCGTCACCACAAACTCACTGCCCGATGGCGCCGCCCCTTCAGGGATAGGGATACCGCCCGACAAGGGGCGCTGTAATTTGATGCCTGCTGTTTCCTGGACTTTAATGTCCACGTAGCCGGGCTGGGCCGGGGATTGGGCAGACAACGTACAGGATAGAAAAAAAGTCAAAAAGACCGATAACACTCCGATTCCGGTGGTAATTCTCATGATAT
>JBEBSO010000428.1:0-3669 GCA_040394275.1 Telluribacter sp. | reverse complement strand
AAGGCTTCAACGGCTGGGCGGATATAAGCGGTTTGTTCAGGTAGGGGGTGGGGAGAGTTTTAGAGTTCAGGGAGTTCTAGAGTTCAAGGAGTTCAGAGAGTTAAAACTATAGAACTATAGAACTAAAAAAACCACATAGCAAACTTCCCTGTGCTGTCAGCGCTTCCTGACGCCGAAAAACCTGTTCTTGGGACTGTCCTTCCGTACCAGGTCCCGGATGGCCCCGGCTACTTCGATCGGGTAGTCGGATTCGAGGATGGAGGCGCCGTCCTTCACAATGGAAATATAGGCCGCCTTTCGCTCCTCCGGGGTCTTCAGCTTGTCGTAGGAAGAAGCCGAGGAAATCATGCACATCGTACCTTTGGCGTGGAGCATCCGGTACAGCTCCTGGTTGTCCGGTTTCACCAGGGGGCCTATATAGGCAATCATCTGGGAGAAAGGAATGCCCGCCTTCTCGTAGGCCTCAAAATCCTGCCTGTTTTTGACAAACGCAGAAAACATCCGGTCCTTGTTATCGTCCAGGTAGTACCTGGCCTGCTCCGGGCTGTGCACGGTCAGCATCACAAATGCATCTGCCTTATGCTTGCGGATGAGCGCGGCAATCATATCGAACGGTACATCCTTCCGGTCCAGGTTGATGATCGTCTTTCCCCTCGCCCACCCGATTACTTCCGCGAGCGTAGGAATGGAATACCCGGTGACCTTCCCGTCTGCATCTTTCAGCCGGATGTCCTTCAGCTGATCGTAAGTATAATCCGACAACCGCCCCTTCCCGGTGGTAGTCCGGTCGAGCGTTGCGTCGTGCATCAGCACAATGACGCTGTCCTTTGTCAGCCGGGGATCTATCTCGAAAAAAGCCGGTGTGTGTTTCAGCGTATTTTCGAAGGTCGCGATCGAGTTTTCGGGGAATCCCGGGACCATCCCGCCGCGGTGCCCGGAAATAATCACCCGGTCACGGCCGGTATAACTGAAAAAGGCATGGAGCTCCCTGACGTTTTTGATCTTCAGGATATTCATCTCCTGCTGAGCCTGTGCCACTCCCGGCAGCAGGCAGGCCATCCATAACATGCAGGCCGCCGGCCCAAATTTGCTTCGGTTCATTTGAATAAGAAGTTTGAAAAGTTTAAAGAGTTCTAGAGTTCAAAGAGTTCTGGAGTTCAGGAAGTTTAACTATAGAACTATAGAACTAAAAAAACTATAGAACTAAAATAACTATAGAACCAAAATAACCCATAACTACAGAACACCAGTTCATCGTTTATTCGCCGCAATTCAATTTAAGCAGGCTGAACCCTTCAGCGCCACCCAGCCCCAACACCGTTACCGAGGAATTTTCCTGGACCAGGCGCCGGTAGTTTTTCAGCGGCATTCCGAGCTTCCAGCACATATACAGCCTGTTTACCGTGTTGTGCGCCACGACCAGGACCCTGCCCGCCGGGTGCCTTTTTTGTATTTCCTCAAAAAAACCATCCACCCTTTCCACCACTTCCCGGGCAGTTTCCCCGTTTCCGCCTGCCCGGGTACCGGCCGGATCCTCCGCCCAGCTCTGCCAGAGCCCGGGATTTTCGGCGATAAATTCTTCCCTGGTCTTTCCTTCCCAGGACCCGAAGGAGGCTTCACGCAACCGCTCGTCCGCAGTCAGCGAGGGATGCCGGCGTGATGCAATGTCCGCCGTGACAAGCGCCCGGCGGAGCGGGGAAGAATAGACGGCGTCAAAGGTCACCGGTGTCAGAAGTTTCGCTGCATTTTCCGCCTGCCTGAGGCCGTTTTCAGTGAGCTCCACATCTGTAAGCCCGCAGTACCGGTTCCCGTCCGCATTCCAGGTGGTCTCACCATGGCGAAGTAAGTATACATAAAGCATAATAGGCGTCTATTTTGTTAAGTCAGCGTATAAAACCCTTCGCTCTGAGCGAAAGCACAAACTCCCGGTAGCCGGCCTCGTACCGGTCGGCCAGCATATCGTCTGGTGTTACTATTTTATCCACCCGGCTCATGGCAGCAGCTGCCCCGGCCAGGGAGCTGAAGCAGGTCCGGGAAGCCGCCGTGATCGCAGCACCGGCAGCGCCGGATACATTGCTGCACCTGATTACCGGCCTCCCCAGCACACTGGCCCTGATCTTCAGCCAAAGATCGCTCTTGCTGCCTCCGCCGGCGGTGTATACCGCATTTACCTTTTCTCCCGACAAACGCTCCACAAGCGCATAGGCGTACCGCTCCAGGTAGGCTACACCCTCCATATTTGCCGCAAAAAGCGCTGCTTCCGACAGTCCTTCCGGCGCAAAACCCCTGGCATCCGGGCTGACGAACGGGAATCTTTCTCCTTTCTGCCGGAGGGGATAAGCTACATGACCGGTTGGGATTATCTCGGCAGCGAGCCGGGTGAGCTCCTGAAGATCACCCCGGAAATCCGAAGCCACCCAGTCTGCACCGGTATTGCTCGCCCCGCCGGGCATCCAGTACCCGTCCGGGTGCCGGTGACTGTACAGCCTGCCCTCCGGATCCCGTATTTCGTACCGGGTCACTCCCTTAATCACCAGGGTGGTACCGATCGTGGTGTTCCAGTCCCCCGGCCGGGCTGCGCCCGAGGCTACCTGCGAAGCGCAGCCATCGGTCATCCCGGCTGTCACCTCTATTTCCGGCAGACCCAATGCATCCGCTACCTCAGGCAGCAGCCGTCCTATGACTGCTCCTGAAGGAACTACCTGCTGAAACCATTCCCTGCGAAGCGGCAGCCGGGTGCTCAGGTAGTCCGGCCACTCCAGCCGCGCCACATCGAAGCCGGACTTTAAGGCATTGGTATAATCGGTGGTCCGGTAATTGCCCGACAGCTTCCCGGCCAGGTAATCCGCCGCATGCACCCACGTCTCTATCTTCCGGGCCTGATCCGGGAAATTCTTCACATACCACACCATCTTGGACAACCCGCTCGAGGTATTAAAACCCGTATATCCCTCCGGGTTATCGCGCAGCGCCGCTTCACGGCAAAGGAGGCCTTCTGCAGCCTGGCGGGTATCGCTGTACATCAGCGCCGGGTGTAAGGGCCGGTTGTCACGGTCCAGCGGGATGACCGTCCCGGACGTGGACGTCACGGACACCGACCTGATTTTACCCGAAACCCCGGCTGCCCCGGGATCCCGAAGCAGCTCCGCCAGGCAATCCATGCAGGCGGTCCACCATTGACCGGGCGACTGCTCGGCCCGTGATCCGGCCGTAAGCGGCAACGCCGATTCAGCACTTGCGATCTCCCCGCCCGACTGGTCCAGCAACGCTACCCGCACCCCCTGGGTGCCTGCGTCTATTCCCAGGAAATAATTCTGCCCGCTCATTCCCATGATCTAAAACCTTGCCGCGTCTGTTTCCAGCGCCGGTACCATTCAGCATAACGTTCCGACGGGGGAACGGAAGTAGTCTCCGCAGCTTCGGCGGCTGCAACCGGTATACCCAATGCTGTATTGCACATCATCGCGGCACCCGAAAGGGACGACTGTCTGAAATCCCTTCTTACCTTCACCTGCTTACCCGTAAGCCCCGAAATAAACCGCCGGAGGGCCTGGCTCTGCACTCCGCCGCCGCAGGCCCATATATGGGCTTCCCTGTGGCCGGTCACTTCGCAGAGACTCAGGTAATTTTCGAAAATGCTGCAGGCAATATCCCATAAGGTTGCGAAGG
>JBEBSO010000427.1:0-3677 GCA_040394275.1 Telluribacter sp. | reverse complement strand
AAACCGGTACGCTTCCTCGCGGGTAGATTTTGGGAAATCGTGCCCGGCGACCGGCGTGCTGAGCCGCAGGCTGCCGGCGTCGTTGAGCAGACTGTATACTTTTTTGGCTGCTTCCATGCCTTTTTCAACGCCTTTTACATCGAAGTTGCTGTCGTTTACCGGGGAATTGGAAAAGAAGGCACGCGGGGCGATCGCAGCGATCACTTCGTCAAAGTCGAACGGGATCCTTTCGGGATCCAGGTGATATTTATCCCGCAGGAGCGGCATGTACCTGTCCTGGGCCCAGGGCCCGAGCCGCCCTCCGTAGGCCTGGCTGGCGCCGGCCCCTATATTATAAAAATCAAAGAGCGTCCAGCCGCAGCTGGCGACCACCACTTTTAACCGGGTGTCGAAAGCGCCTGCGAACATGGCGTTATGGCCGCCGAGCGAATGCCCGATGACGCCTATCCGCTCCGGATCCACTTCCTTACGGGAGAGCAGGTAGTCGATGCAGCGCATGTGGTTGAAAATGGCTTTCATCGTGCCGGAGGCGTACCTGTCGGCTTTAAAGTCATAGTTTTTCGAATCTCCGAAACTGGGATAGTCGGGGGCGATGACCACGTATCCCCTTTCGGCAAGCTCCTTCGCATAGGCGAGGTTGCTCCGTATTTCCGGGTCCGGCCTGGACCCCTGTCCGTCGGGGCTCCTCTTGCCCCGATCGTCGGTCTCGTGCAGGGCCAGCATGGCGGGAAACCTTTTCCGGTTGTCTTTAGAGACCGGCAGGTATAAATAGGCAGACACCTGCTCATGCGCTGCAACGGTCAGCACGATGGTGAGCCGTGTGTAAGCCGGTTCGTTTTGCGTTTCTGTGATTTTAGCATCGAACGGCGGATTTCCTTTGCGAGGAGGGAGCTTTCCCATCGCGCTCTGCAGGCTGTCCAGGACCTGCTTTCTTTTTTGGTTCAGCTGCTTTGCGGTCGTGATCGGGATCTTTTTCTGGCCGGACCCCGAATTCAGGTACAGGGCCCTGCCTTCGCCGGACTGCTGACCGTAGCCGCCCAGGGAAAGCAGCCCGAACAGGAGAGCTCCCGGAATAAAAAGGTGTTTTTTCATGGATATGGGTTTGGAAGTACGTATTGCAAATTTTTACCTGGCAGGTCCGCCCAGCGCCTTTTCGATAAACCGGTAGGCTTCCTGTCTGGTATCATAGGGAAAATCGTGGATGGCATCCGGGTAACGGACCTGCAGCAGGTCAGGGACTTTGAAAAAGCGGTATACCTCACGTGCATGGTCGATCCCCACCCTTACACCCCGGACATCAAAGTTGGCGTCTCTCAGCGGGGAGCAGGAAAAGAAGGCCCTGGGCGCAATGGCTGCGATGACCTCATCAAAATCAAAGGGTATTTTTTCGGGGACCAGCCCGTAGCGGTCTCTGAACAGGGGCATGTACCGGTCCTGGGCAAAAGGACCCAGCCGCCCGCCATATCGTTCGATGGCTGCCTTGCCGATGTCGTAGTAGTCCATCATGGTCCAGCCGCAGCTGGAAACCACTACTTTCAGCCGGGTATCAAAAGCCGCGGTAAACATGGCATTGTGACCGCCGAGCGAATGCCCGATGGTGCCGATACGGGCCGGGTCGACTTCCGGCAGCGACTGCAGCAGGTCCACGCACCTGATGTTGTCGAAGATGGCCTTCATGGTGCCGGATTCATAGCGGTCTGCGGAAAAGTCATGCTGCCCGGCTTCCCCGAAGCTGGGGTAGTCGGGGGCGATCACGACAAATCCCCGTTCGGCGAGCTCTTTTGCGTAGGCCCTGTTTTTCCGCTGTACAGGATCACTCTGGGTCCCCTGTCCGTCGGTGATCAGCTTCCCGGGCATCCCCGTCGGGTGCAGGGCCAGCATGGCGGGATACTTTTTAAAATTCAGCCTCTTGTTGGGCAGGTAGAGAAAGGCGTAGACCTTTTCGTTTTCAGCCGGGGTAAAGGAGATTTTATACCGGGTGTAGGTGTTTTCCCGGAGCGTATCGTGGTATTGGACCTGCATGGGGGGATAGCCGGTCCTGGGAGGCAATTTTCCCATGACCTGCTGCATGCTGTCCAGGACCGCGGCTCTTTTCTGTGTCCATTGCGCCTGGCTGGTGATGGGCCGGGGAGAAACCCCGGCCGGTCCCGGCAAAGTCATCAGCGTGCTGGCCGGGGCCTGCTGGGCCGGGCTGCCGGCCGGCAGCAGCAGGCCGGTAAGACAGGCCAGGGGGAGGTGTTTAATGGTCATATTTTGTGGATTGTATTTTATTGAATTAACGTCGGGGGCAGGGCTCTATTTTACAATCTTGTAAAGAATGCTGCTGTCGTACCTGGTATAGTGAATGTAGGAGCGGTTTTGCATCCAGAGCAGGACGGTAGGCTGTCCGGCAGGCTTGTTGCGCGGAATAAACGGCCGGACGTTGTTGTACCCGGAATTGCTGGTAACCGGAGCGGTCGTCCAGGAACGCCCCTGGTCGGAAGTGGATCCGCGGGATATCTCGAAAACGCCGTTTACCTGGTGAGAAAAATACACGACGGACGGGTCGGAGGGGTCGAGGGTCAGGCCGCCTGAATAATTGACTTCTGTTTCGGTCTTGCCTTCCGGGGTCTGCGGAAACCATTTCCCGGCATCGCAGATTTTATGGTCGGTCCATTTCTTCCCGTCGAACCTGGCGTAGTAATACTGGTGCGTTTCGTTGGTCGGATACCGGGAATAGGCAACCACGGGTTTGCCCGATTTATCGGTGCAGATATCGAAAATCCAGGCTTTGCCGGTTTCCGGTGTGGCCCGGTACACGATCGAGGCGTCAGAAGGGTGAAAAGGCAGCTGGTCTGTGGTACAGATACGGGAGCCGTCTGCACGCCAGAAGGCGTTGTTTTCATAGTAGCAGTAATACACCGAATTGAGAGGCTCTACGCCCGGATGGCCGTCCGTAAAGATAAGGTGAATACGGGATTTGCCGTCTGAAAAGTATTTAACATAGGGACGGTTGTTGGTATTGAGCTCCTTCGAAGTGATGACGACTTTGGGGTCGGACCAGGTCTGCCCGTTGTCGGCGGAGGTGACCATGTTGGGCTTGAAGCCGATCCATCTTCCGAAGCAATAGATCTTGTTTTTCTCTTTGCTGAGCACAAAGGGATTGGCATACACGTAGGTTTCTTTTACGTACTTCGCTACAAGCTCATCTGTGCGCGGCTTGAAAATAGCCGGTTTCCCGAAAGTGGCAATATCAGAGGTGTTGTCTGTGAAATTCCGGATGACGCCGATGGTATTTTTACCCGTGCTGTGCCCTGTGTACATGGCCAGGATTCTTTTGTCGGGGAGCTGTACGAATGCCGGGTTGTCGTGATCGTCTATTTCGAGCGTTGGATAGAGCACAGTCTTTTTTATCCGGCCCGTGGAAGGATCCAGCGAAGCGGCCTCGATGTCTCCTTTCTTGGTCACCCAGCCGGCAACGACCTGCTTCTGTTTGGTATAAATGGCCCGGGGATCGCTAAACCAGCACCAGGCACCGTCGGCCGACAGGATTTGCGCTTCCTGTCCCAAGGTGCGACCGGAAGCGCCCGACAGGATGACTGCGATCAGTATGGCCAGTTTGTAGGTTCCTGTCTTCGCTTTTTTGGGTGCTGCCCGGAAGGAAGCCTCCTGTAGTTGACGATCGAGGTTCAGTTGCA
>JBEBSO010000426.1:0-3697 GCA_040394275.1 Telluribacter sp. | reverse complement strand
ACCCCGAGCAGTGAAAATGACCTGAGGGTCGGCGGTCAATTCAGGAACCGGATGGAGGCCAGGGACGGCAGCTTCGGTTTTGACTTTGAGGGCGTTTATGACAAGGTGGAGCTGTACAGGGAGATTACCTATACGATGCCGGACGGGAGAAGGGCGACGACGTTGTTTACGCCTCAAGACGGTAAAACCCATATCGTCACCACTTTTGACGCCGAAACGGAAAATGATCCGGAGTTTCAGAAACAGGGATGGCAGGCTATCCTGAACAGCTTTGTAAAATATGTCGAATCAACACATCCATAAACAGTCTGCCAGGTGAAGAAGAACAAGATAATATTTTGGGCGGCCACTGCCGTCATTGCCATCTGGGAAGGGCTCATGCCGCTCAGCACCCTGCTGTTTGCGCCCCAATACGTAAATGTAGGCACGGAGCCGTTGGGCTATCCCGATTATTTTGCCCACGCGCTGATCATTTGCAAGGTACTCGGCGTAGCGGCCATTTCCTATCCCGGGACACCCGGTACGCTCAGGGAATGGGCGTATGCGGGGCTCACATTCAATTTGATCTTTGCTTTCATCAGTCATGCCTGTGTAGATCAGAACATCGGGTTCATGCTGATGCCGCTGGTGGTGCTGGGTATTCTGGCCGTTTCTTATTTCTACGGCCCTAAAGTCCGGGCTAAGGGCTGAGGAGATCATCAGGCTGGTGAGGTATGACCGGGGTTTTCACAGGTGCCCCGGTGCGGAAAGGCAAAAGAAAGTAACCAATTGATCACTGTTTAAATTTATTACGATGGAAAATAATTCGGTTTCACTGCACAGGGTAATTCAGGCCCGCCCGGAAAAGGTATTTCGTGCTTTTTCGGATCCCCTGGCCTATTCCAACTGGCTGCCGCCCTACGGATTTGTATGCACTGTGCAGCAAATGGATTTCAGGGTAGGGGGAAGGTTTAACATGACGTTTATTAACTTCAGCACGGGGAACGGGCATTCCTTTGGCGGATCGTATCTGGAAATAAAGCCCGATAAGTTTATTAAATACTCCGATACATTCGATGATCCCAACCTGCCCGGGGAAATGACGACAACCGTCTGGCTGAGGGAGGTTTCGTGCGGCACCGAGCTGAAGGTGGTACAGGAGGGTATTCCCGCGGCCATACCGGCAGAAATGTGTTACCTGGGCTGGCAGGAATCGCTGGAGAAGCTGGTGAAGCTGGTACAGCCGGAAATTCCCGATGCCTGACTGAAGCTGCGATGACTGACACTGATAACGGTAAGCGGGCAGGCGCGATCTTCATTACTTTTCCCGGTAACTGCAGGAAGGCGCTTACCTGCTACCAAACCTGCTTTGGCGGCACATTGCAGTTCGAGACTTTTGAGGAAGAGCTGGCAGGCTATACGGGCAGGCCTGTCGTCAGCGGGTCGCTTGTTTCGGACAGCATCATCATTCATGGCTCGGACCTGGTACACAACGAAGGGAGAATGCTCGGCAACTATATGTCCATCTTCCTGCATTGCCGGAGCGCGGAGGAAAGGCGGTCGCTGATCGCAAAGCTGAAATTCGACCAGCCGTATCTTCCGGCCGGGACCCGTGATGACCAGCGACTGGTCGAGATAACCGATGCTTTTGATGTGAGGTGGGTATTGGGCATCTGACGGCGGGTATTGAGTTGACGTTCAGGACGTTGGTGTCGTACCGTCATGGCCTGTATGAAATGGGCCGGTGTAGGTTCCGGCGGCTGGCCGGGATTTGGGGCGCCCGGCAACACGCATATATTGCAGTATTATGTGTATTATTGTCACTTTCTAAGCATTGACAATGACCGAAAATCAACCATCTGTGTCACGGGCGGTACTGTTCTGTTTCCTGTTTCAGCTCGTTTGCACCGGAAATATCCCGGCGCAAGGTCGGTCGGCCTATCTTACCGGCGAGGCGATCGAAGGCATGCTGTCGGACCCCGCAAAAAGGAACTTTGACCTGACTTCGTGGAGCTACTCGTTTATAGGCGACTACCGCAGGGCGCTGGAGAATTTCGACAAAAGAAACAGGGAGGACTTCGTCGACGCGGCTGTCGCACCGGACTCCCTACGGACTTTTACGTTTAAGCCGGCGAAGGAATTCCTGGTGGAAAGGAGCAGGGCACACCAGATCGTGATCATAAATGAAGCGCATCACCAGCCGCTGCACCGGGTATTTACCGAGTCACTGCTGGAGGACCTGTACCGGGTGGGGTTCAGGTACCTGGGACTTGAGGGGCTTGCGGAAGATTCCCTGATCAATATCCGTAAGTGGCCGCTTGTACAGGACGGCTACTATACCCGCGAACCCCAGTTCGGGAATATGGTTCGCGAAGCGCTACGGCTCGGGTTCCGGGTGTTCGGATACGAAGCTCCGGGAAAAAGAGGTGCGGAGAGAGAAAAGGGACAGGCGGCCAATATCGCCCGAATTTTTGCAGGCGATCCCGGAGCGCGGATTCTGATCCATTGCGGTTTCGGCCATGTGAAAGAGGGCAGGAGCCCGGCCGGCGGAAAAATGATGGCCGGTGAGCTGAAAGCCATCACGAACAAAGATCCCCTGACCATCGACCAGGTGGACCTGACCGAACGGAGCTCCCCGGAATTTGAGGCGCCGGTATTCAGAAATCATTCCGTAGCTGTTTCTTCGGTGCTGTTGGACGAGAAAGGCCGGGTGTCCGGCGAAAGCAACCCCGGATCAAGAGTCGATATCCAGGTGATCCACCCCCGGACTCAGTATATCAACGGCCGTCCCGGCTGGCTTTTGAGAAATAATGCATGGAAGCCGCTGGAGCCCGGCCGGGTATCCGCTTCCCTGGCGGCTCCCTACCTGGTAAGCGCCTACCTGCGCGACGAAGCAGGTACGGACAGTGTGCCGGTCGACCAGATAGAAGTGCATTCGGGCGGGCAGTTCGGGGGCCGTCCGCCGGGGGAATTTCAGGGGGAGATAAGTGACAGGAAGGGAAACGTGTAAAAAACGACGGCAAAAGTGGAGCGTTAGCCATTTTTTCCATTACCCCGCGGGCTTTTTTCTCAACAAACTGGGTAGAATAATACACATTGTTTTTTCTTCCGGGGAAGGCTTCCCGGGCGAAAAAGAAAAACCGACCGGTTGCGGGTGCCCTACAGGACCGCCGGGAAAAGTGCAGGAACAGGCAGAAAAGGATACGCTCCGGCGCCAGGGATGAGGGACATGCGAAGGCAGCAGACACCCGGACGGGAATCCGGTACGTCTTTAGCTAAGGCTCCCGGTAGTGCCTGACGTGTTACCCTGAAATATGAAATGGTATGGATCGTATCAAATACATTCTTTCGCTCTTAAAGGAAAGCTTCTCCGCTTTCATGGAAGACAACGCGCTCAAGCTCAGCGCCGCCTTGTCCTACTATACCATATTCTCCCTGGCGCCGATGCTCCTGCTGATTATTGCAATGGCTACCATTTTTTTCGGTGATGAAGCATTTGAAGGCGAATTGTTCGCCCAGATCAACGGGCTGGTAGGCAAACAGGCCGCGGAGCAACTTCAGGAGCTGATTAAAAACACCGCGATAAGCAATAAGTCGACGACCGCAGCCATCATCGGCGGCGGCACGCTGCTGATCGGCGCCACCGGCGTTTTTGCCGAAATCCAGGATTCGATCAACTATATCTGGTCGATAAAATCCAAGCCCCGGAAAAGCTGGC
>JBEBSO010000425.1:0-3706 GCA_040394275.1 Telluribacter sp. | reverse complement strand
TGACAGGCCGGTGGCGAACGTATCTTTTGAAGGGGGGATTGTTTTTTCGGGGGAGGAAGCATTTCTGGGCCTGGACGACAAGGGACAGCCGGCGGTAGTTTCCCTGACGGGAGCGGGATCGGTGCAAAGGGAGAAGTTTACGGCCAGGGTCAGCCCGTTGTTCAACAAACCGCTGAAGGTGCTGGCGCTGAAGGAACAGCCCCTGCGTATCCTGGTCGATGCACCGCTGGACCAAACCAGGCACCTGGCCGGCAGCATCGTACGGGTGAACAAATCCCTGATGGCCCGGCCGTTTGTATTGCGGGTAGACAGCAGCCTGGCGGCCGGACGCAATAGCTGGCTGGTGATGGAAGCCGCGGGTAATGTACATTCGGTAGGCGTCGTCACGGCATTTGATGCATCGCCTGCAGTGATCAGGACAGGTGCGCCGTTCCCTCATGTGCGGCCGTATACCTTCAATTATCATCCGGAAACAGGGATGTCAGGACGGGCGGAAAATCAGCCCGATTACAACGGCGGCTATTCCGGGTTCTGGCTGACCGGGAAACGCCCCGGGCAACAGGCGCTGATCAGGAACATGGAAGAGAAGAACACGAAGATTACCCTTGAACCCCTTAAATCCGGGTTTAAGCCCGGAGATGAATTTGAAATCAGGCTACTGGCCGTCGGGGATGAGCTGGAGGTACCGGTATGGGGGCGTGCCGTTCGCCTGGAAAGCGGTGCCTGGAAAACCTCCGGGCCGGCAAAAATAGCCGTACAGGCCGGCGCGAAGTAATGTGTATTTTGTACCTGACCGGTAAAGCTGATAAAAGTCATATAAAACGAAGCGCGGCCTCCTGGCCCGGACGTCCCGGGATGGTGTTACTTTGCACCGAAAATCAGTTATGCCAATAATACGATCATGAAACGCAAGATCCACATTTTCTTTCTGCTTCTTTTTGTATCCTTTTCTTCCTGTGAGGAGAAGTTTCGTTCTGCCGCGCTTCTGAATTACCAGAAAATAGAAGGGGACTGGCTCCTGGAGAGGATGGAGTTTACGGATTCCGACGGCGGGAAAAAAGTGGTAGACACATCGGGTACGGCCATGTCTTTTTTAGGACGGCTGACCGGTAATACCGTTGGTAAAATGGTGACGACGGCAGGCGATTTCGATTTTACCTATAACCTGACGCATGAAAATTGCAGCATCAACGTATCACCGTCTGCAGACCTCCCCCTGGATGCACCAGGGAGGGTCAATTTGTTCAGCATCAGGTTTACCGGTCGAAAATCATTGGAAATGACGGCCCCGAAGGAATATTATAAAGCAGAGGATAAAATCATCCGCGACGTGCGCTACGTCTTTACACGCAGGTAGGAGAATTTTCCCGGAGCTGTACCCGGTAATTTCCTGTCTCACCGGCGGTCTCCCAGCCATTGCTCCAGCTTCTGAAACATCCGTTCCTCAACCAGGATCATCCAGCTGTGATCTTCCCGGCGGCTGGCAAACTGCCAGTACCGGTCGGGGAGGTAGTCGGCAGGGTAAGAGAGGTGGCGCGTTTTGCTGTAGGTGTCCTGCAGGGCCTCCCAGTCTTTTCTGAATCGGTCCATCAGGATACGGATACGCCGGGAAGGTTGTTGCTTATCGGCAGCTGTATCCCATTCATGCAGCGCGACCCATAGCTCGGGAGCAGACAGCTGGAAGTCATACAGCTGTCTGAATATATCCCAATGCGCGCGGTTTTGGCTGGATTGGCGGTACAGCTTGTCCAGTTGCGTACGGATATGTTCTCTTTGTCCCAGGAGACGTTTTGCTTCGGTGATCCTCCGTTCGTTTTCTTTAACCAGCGACCATTGTCCTCTCCTGTTTTCCTGTGGAAGATCAATCAGCTTGGCCAGGAAGTTGGTGTCGGGGATGGCGGTGAGCGCATCGGCCGTATAGCCGTCTACGCGTATCGGGAACATCGTGTTCCTCCCATGTGTCCGGCTGTTCGTTTTTAAGAAGGCGTAATTCCAGAAGGAGGCTCCGGCTTTCAGTTCTGCATAGAACCCGGCGTAGTTATCCATACCGACCCCGAATTCCCGCCACAGAAAATGGTGGTCGAAGTCTTCCACCGGCAGCCGTCCTGCTGTCCAGGCGTATTCGGCCGAGGCGATAAAACCTCTCCGGAAAGTTTCCATGTGCAGGGAGCGGTCGTCCCAGGAAGTGCTGACGCCTCCCTTGATACCGTTTTTGACCGCCTGCTCATACAGGCTGCGCGTATTTTGGTTGTTGTCCGGGGGGAAAAGCAGGTTATCGCCGTACTGGGTCGCGCCGGCTACCATCGCATTCAGTTTTTTCTGTCGGTACCATTCCAGGACTTTCATATTGCCGGGCAGCGCGCCGTCCACGTAATGCCACCGCATAAAGATGCCGTTTTCCGGAAAGCGCCTGACGATGCCTTCCAGTCCACCGATCCGTTCGTTCCAGCGTCTTTCCGTTTCGGCAGCGGAAATCTTCCTGTCCCTGGTCAGTTCGAATACGTTGATTTCTTTTAACGGCATGTCATCCCAGAAAATGGGGGTGCGGCCGTTTTTTTCCAGGAATTCCGAAACTTTGTTCAGCCATATCAGGTTCAGCCCCAGGCTGCCTTCTTTTTCAAATATCGGCCGGCAGCGGGCGCACTGGCCGATATTGCCGATCTCATCACCGCCTACGTGCAGGTATTTTGACCCGGGGGTGGCTTCTATGGCGTCCAGGTACAGGTCATTCAATACCCGGTAGGTGCCCGAATCGGCGGGACAGAAAGCCCAGAAGCTCGCGGGGTGCTCGCGAAGGTGAGCATATGCTTCGTGTTTGAGAATGAAGGTAGCATGGCCAAGCCCCTGCACCAGGGGGGAAATATCGATGTGCCTGCGCCTGGCATACCGGGTGAGCGCCGCCATTTCCTCTATGGTGATGGCGTGGGAAGCGCCTACGAGCGGCTGACGTTTGTAGCGCAGCTTGTCTTCAAATTCGAAAATGATCCCGTTGATCTTGTAGCGGGCCAGGCGGTCGACCAGCTCATAATACCGGTTGAGATGGTCCAGGTGGTGCTTAACATCGAAATGTACTGCCCGGTAAGACATGTCCGGGTAATCTGTAATCGAGCAGTACGGGATCGGAATGCTGTGCGCTGCTGCGTCATCGATCAGCTGCTCCAGCGTCTGGCAGCCGTAGAACAGGCCGGCATCGGAGGCCGATCTGATCGTGACGCCCGCCTGGTCGACCACAAGCGTATATCCTTCGCGGGAAGAAATCCCCGTCGGGCCCGACACCAGGGTGACATGCGGTGCGGAGCCGGCCTGCCGGAGCAGGGGCAGCCGGCTCAACCGGGGGCCCAGCACTTCCACGTCAAATCCCTGCGGCGCATACAGCCCGGTAAGCCTGGCCGGCAGCAAGCCTCCCTTCTTTTGAATTTTTATGTTTTTGGGAGTGGGAAGTATTTTGAAATGAGCCGGAAGGCTGTCGGCATACCCATTGTTCCCTGCCGTCAGCAGGAAAAACAGGATAAATAAAAATACAATGGAGCGTCGGGCAGGGAAAGTCATTTCAGTCCGGGTTAAGGATAAGCCGGGGACCATCCGGTCGCCGGGTTGCCGGTAAAAGAAAAAAGAACTTTACGCAGATACAAAAAAAGAGAGATCTAAAATACCGGTAACGTTACCGGAGACGAAAGCAGCTGATTGTCGTTTTCCAGGTATGGGG
>JBEBSO010000424.1:0-3708 GCA_040394275.1 Telluribacter sp. | reverse complement strand
GGCCACAGAAAAAAAACCGGAAAGTATTTGGCGAACTGGTAGAGTACGGAACGGTGTGGCGCCTTGGTGCAAATGAAGCTACAGAATTAGACATTTTTAAAGACGTAAAAATCGCCAATACAAAAATTAAAAAAGGCGGCTGGGGCGCTTTTATTCATGAGAACCCCGACCGGCTAAAATCGTAGAGATGCTTTCCCGCTTGTTTCGAAACATGTTCAGATCCGGCAGCAATCACCTGGTCCTGCTCTTTTTCTTTTTCATCGCCGGCTTCCTGCTTCATTATCAAGGCAGGCCCAAGCCGCTGGCCGACATGTGGGCACAGTTCAGGTCTTTCGCCGGTATTGCACACGACGTCGGTTCCGATCCTCCCCCGGTGCAGACCTACGTACTGCCGGATGAGGCTCCGGCCGACCTCGGGCAAATCACGGAAAAGCCGGATTTCCCGCTTCCCGCCCGGAAAAGAAATGACCAGGTAGTCAGGCACAAGGGCTTTACGCTTAGTTATGCAGAACCATATGAGCAGGCCGAGTGGGTCGCGTACAAGCTTACCCGCGGGCAGGTAACCGGCCAGAGCACCCGTGCCAGGCTTTTCCTGCCCGACCCCAAGGTCAAAACCGGCTCGGCGGTATTTGCCGACTATACCCGGAGCGGCTATGACCGCGGTCACCTGGCTCCTGCGGCGGACTTCAAGCATGACTATGCTGCCATGGAGGAGACTTTTTACATGAGCAATATTTCCCCCCAGCACAAAGCATTCAACGCCGGCATCTGGAACGATCTCGAGAAGCTCACCCGGATCTGGGCACAGCGACATGAGCGGGTGTTTGTCGTGACCGGGCCGGTCCTGAAGCCGGGGCTGCCGACCATCGGCAGGGTGAACCGCGTGGCCGTGCCGGAACATTTTTACAAGGTAGTCCTGCTGGTTCAGCCGCCGCATGTACGCGGAATTGCCTTCGTGCTGCCCAATCAGCCGTCCGGCGAACCCCTGAGCACGTTTGCGGTGACAATCGACGCAGTAGAAAAGCTGACCGGGCTTGATTTTTTCCCGCTGCTGCCCGACAACATCGAAAAAGAGGTCGAAGCTTCCTGTCGCCCGAAGGATTGGTACCGGCTGAGATAGCCTGCCGGTCAGGTCTTCATTTTCTTCTTTTTGGCAGCGGGAAACAGGATATTGTTAAGAATCAAACGGTAGGCGGCGGAGTTGGGATGCAGGTTCAGATCGGTCGGCTCCTCTCCTATCTGGTGGCGGTAGTCTTCCGGATCGTGGCCGCCGTAAAATGTAAAGAATCCTTTTCCGTGCACCCCATGTATGTACCTGGCTTCATTTGCCGGCTTGCATTCCGCCAGTACGATTACCTCCGGCTTCAGGAACTGCTTCTTGAAGGCCGTCGTCTGCCCCATAAACCCTTTGATCAGGGTGGAATGGTTCTGGGTAAGCATGGTAGGCACCGGGTCCCATTTCGCAGAAAACTGGAACAGGGTAAAGTAGTCATTCTGCTCGCTGAGCCCTCTTTCCTCGGGCTGGCTGTCAATGTCCGAAAATTCGACATGGTAGGGATTGGTGATCACCTTGAAATCCTTAAAAGCAAACGTCCCTGAATAGTCCAGCTTCTGGTTCGCCTCCGGATCGGCCGGATCCCCGTCGTAGACACGCTCCACGATGTCCGTTCCGGCTGCAGCCAGGGCGACGTCGTAGGTATCCGTGGCATAACACATGGCAAACATATAGCCGCCCCCCGTTACAAATTCACGGATCTTCTCGGCCACAGCCAGCTTCAGCCGGGACACCTTCGAAAACCCGTATTTCTCCGCGATCCTTTCCGCCTCCCGTTTCTGCTCCTTGTACCAGCTGTAATCTTTAAAATGTATAAACTTCCCGTATTGCCCCGTAAAATCCTCATGATGGAGATGCAGCCAATCGTATTCGGGCAGCTTCCCGTCGAGCACCTCTTCATCAAACACCACGTCATAGGGAATCTCCGCGTAGGTCATCACCAGCGTTACGGCATCGTCCCAGGGCTGCTTGGTTTTCGGGGAATACACGGCGATCCGGGGGGCCTTCTGCAGCTTTACATTGTCCATGTTTGCGTCGGGCGCCGCTACCTGTGCCAGTATGCCCGCGGCGTCCCCCTCCGAGATCACCTTAAATGTCACCCCCCGCAGCGACATTTCGGAAGCAAACTTCTGGCTATAGGCCACCATAAAACTGCCTCCCCGGTAATTCAGCAGCCAGTCTATTTCCGTTTCATAGGTCTTCAGGATCCAATAAGCCACACCATAGGCCTTCAGATGGTTACGCTGCTCCTCATCCATCGGGATCAGCAGCCTGTTGGCGCTCATTTTGAAGGAAACGGCTAAAAAAATGATGAGCGGGACAATCCGCCGTATCACCGGTTTGATTCTTTCAGGCATCATTTGCAGTTTTACAAAAATATTTTCCGACGTTCCGGGCACGGGATACCGGGGTAACCCGTTACAGGGACAGGCCGCTTCCAGCCGACGTACAGCACCCTGTCTAACAACGAAAGTTACCAGACTTTATTCACAGGAGGCGGCACAGAAAACCTAAAGTTACATGATTATCCGGGAAAACATTCAGGAAGGCATACGAAGCATAAAGGCCAATTCGCTGCGGACGGTGCTCACCGCCCTGATCATCGCCATCGGCATTACCTCCCTGGTGGGGATACTGACCGCCATAGACGGCATACAGGGAGCCGTTAACGATAGCTTCGCCGACCTGGGCGCCCACACCTTCAACATTGTCAACAACTACGAACAGGGCCGGATTGTAGGCGGCAGACGCCGGATGAGGTTCCCGGAGATCAGCTACCGGCAGGCAAGCCTGTTCGGTGAAAGATTCAGGGCCGACTACCGGGGCGTGGTCTCCCTGTCCACCTCCGTCGCGGGTGCAGTGCAGGCCAAGTACGCATCCGAAAAGACCAATCCCAACATACAGGTCATCGGGTGTGATGAAGGCTACCTGACCATCAAGGGCCTGAGGCTGGCCGCGGGCCGCAATTTCAGCAAGGCCGACCAGGAAAATTCGCAAAATGTAGCCATCCTCGGCGAAGCGCTGCTCACGCAACTCTTCGGCAACGAAAACCCGCTCAATAAAATCATCACCTTTATGGGCCGGCAATTTACAGTCATCGGTATCCTGGGCAAGAAGGGCTCCTTCGGGGGCAGCAACGATTCCGACCGGCTTATCCTCGTACCGCTGGAAACGGGCAGAGCGCTGGCCGCCAACCGGTCGCTGACCTACAGCATTACCGCCTCGGCTCCCAACGCGCGGGACGGTGAATACATCATGGAGGAAGCCAGGGGGCTGATGAGGAAGATCCGCAACGACCATCTGGGGCGCCCGGCCTCCTTCCGCATAGAAAGAGCCGACGCGCTGGCGCAGAATTTCGAAGAAATATCGGGCTATCTCCGCATAGGCGGCTTCGGGATCGGGATCGTCACCCTGCTGGGCGCCTCCATCGCACTGATGAACATCATGATGGTATCCGTGACCGAGCGGACCCGGGAGATCGGCATCAGGAAGTCGCTCGGTGCAACCCGGCGCGTGATCCGCATGCAATTCCTGTCCGAAGCCATTGTCATCTGCCTCCTGGGCGGGTTGGGCGGTTTGGTGCTGGGCATAACCGTAGGCAATGTCATCTCTATATTCATCGGCGGGGGCTCCACTTTCGTCGTTCCGTGGGT
>JBEBSO010000423.1:0-3715 GCA_040394275.1 Telluribacter sp. | reverse complement strand
TCCCCGGTGGAGATCTGCCGGATGTGCCGCCGGGCGGCCAGGTCGATGACCGAAATGGTGTTGCCCGGCGGGGCGTAGTTAGACAGGTAGGCAAAGCGCTGGTCGGGCGTTACTGCGATTTCATGCGGGTTGGGGCCGGTTGGGATGGTCTGCAGTACGTTGAACCCGTGAGGATCCACGAAAGAAAGCGTATTGTCATGCTTGTTGGCTACAAGGAGAACGGGCCGGTTTTTTGTTGCCTGCTCAAGATCACTGAGCTTATAACGCCTGATTTTGACGCTGAAGCCCGGGTCATTGTCAGGTTTTACATAATAGGCAAACAGCACATATCCTTTCTGGAAATGAATGGCGGTGTAGGCGTAGGTTTCGTCGGGGTGGGTTTCTATATCGCAGACGGACTGCCAGGTCTGCCCGTGGTCCTTTGAGCTGAACAGCGTGAGCGGCGTTCTTTTGGCTTTGTGGTAGCCGGGGCCGTATTCCCCGTTGTTGTTGGTGACGGCGATCAGCTCATGGCTGCCCGGCACCCTTTTGACCGAGGCAGGGGAGATCGGCGACCGGAGCCCCGACGGGACGGCCTTTGTCCAGGTGATGCCCCGGTCGGAGGAAAAGGCCTGGTACTGGCGCCCGCCGCTCGCACGGATGATCATCATCGTTCGTCCGTCCCCGAGCTCGACGACGCCGGGCTCCTGGGTAATGACCGAATCGGGAGCGGGTACCGCATGCCCCCGCTGCCAGGACAAGCCGTTGTCGTCCGAATAGTAGCAGCGCAGGATGCCGCGGTTGTTCCATGGGGTGTCCGGTGTTTTGTGCAGGGATACCGGTACGAGGAGGCGGCCGCCGGCCAGCTGGATCACCCGGTCGTTGTTGAGGACAAAGTAGCCCGCCTGGTCCGTGATGACGGGTGCGGGCGCAGACCAGCTTCCGCCTTCATCCGTCGAAAGCCGGATTTGCGGGATGCAGTCGTCTATTGAATTCTTCCGGGCATACAGCAGCGCAATGGCCCCGTTTTTCAGCCGGAGGAGCGAAACCGACATGACGTTCATATCGCCTTCCCGGTCGATGATAAGGCGGTCGTCGCGGGTCCAGGTTTTCCCGTTGTCTGCGGAAAACCTTCCCATCAGCCGGGCGGGGGCGTGGTCGCTGGAGGAACCTTCAAACCGCGAATACACGTAAAGGATCCGCCCGTCTCTGAGCCCGATGAAGCTGCCTTCGGAATTTCGGGGATTGGAGGCATCCGCTTTCAAGTACAGCACATTTTCGCCGGTCAGGTTTTGGGCTTCTGCGGCACCTGCCAGGCAGATCGACAGGAAGACATATAAGGAAGCGATTTGTTTCATTTGTCAGGTCGGGTTTAGTCCACGGCGTAGATGCGGTTGACTGCTTTGAAAGTAGCCAGCTCGGCGTAGTGGAGCACGGAGGCCACCGTTTTGCCGTTATCGGTGACCGGTACCGGCGACTCGATGACAAAATCTGCGAAATGCGGCGCATTGAAAGCAATGTACGCCAGGCGCAGGGCATCCATGGGTTCCGCATAGTGCCGGGCGAGGTCCGGCAGTACTACCGGCCCGGTATCTGTCTGGTACATGCGCGTCTGCGCATTGATATTCATGGTTTTGCAGGGGCATTCGATGAGTGCGGCGAGGCCGGTGCTGTCGTTTTTGATTTCCGTCTGGGTCACAATGGGAACACCTTCCAGGGTCGCCTCCCTGATCTTATCGAACGTATCGAGCAACGTAACGGATTTGGCGGCAGGCAGCCGGATAACCGGGTCTTCCCCCCACATATCGGACATGGCCTGTATCTTACGGTAGCCCGGGCGCTCGTTGAAGTGGCGTCGGAAGACCAGCACCTTGTCGCGTCCGAAAACCGGCAGGAAGTCATAATTGTCCTTTTTGAACAGGTTTTTTTCGGCAAAGGTATCCTCGCTTTTGCAGGAGGCTCCCTGGTAGTATACGGTTTCGGCGCCGGTCCGGCTGTTGCGGACGATGGTGCGGCTTTCGATCCACATCCGTACGGCGTTGGCCCGGCTGGATTTCCCCGAGTTACAGAAAAAAGACCTTCCGTAGTCGAGGATCCCGTCGGCGGGCGCCTCGTGGCGGGCGGAAAGGGCCGGGAAGGAGGCCATGGGTGCGGACGAAGCCAGTAACAGGCCGGTTTGAAGAAAGCTTCTGCGTGAATGCATGACGTAGTAAGGTTAGGTTTTAGAAAGTGCAGCGGCCGTGGGAACGCTGTTTTCCCCTTTTTTCAAAACCAGGGGGGTGTTGGCCGGCGACTCACGATCATCGGTTTATTTGTTGGACAAATATAATTATTTTTTTCTTTTTACCGGGACGGCGTAGAATTATTCTGATGCGGAAAGCCGGTCAGCGGCAAGGGATGCTGCTGCAGAGGGGCTGATGCCGTGGGTTGTCGCCGGGTATTTCCGGCAAAAAAGCTGCCTGCCGGTCAACAGGATATCGGCCGGTTCAGGGACATGGGCTGGAAGTTCGTTGATGACTTTCCCGATAGAAAAGATAAATACGATCAGGCAAATATCCCGTTCATGCCGGTAAGGACGATGGGCGCATCGTCAGTGACCACGAGGCTGTGCTCATGCTGGGCCATAAAGCCTCCTTTGTCTCCCACCATCGTCCACCCGTCGCGCAGCGTACCGGCATAGTTTGAGCTGGTCGAAATAAAGGTTTCCAGGGCGATGACCGAATTTTTGCGGAACCTGCGCCTGTCTTTAGGGTCCCGGTAATTCAACAGCTCGCCGGGTTGCTCATGCAGGCTTCTGCCCACGCCGTGTCCCCCGAGGTTACGGATGACCTTAAAGCCGTTTTTGCGGGCCTCGGTTTCGATCAGCCGGCCTATGTCCGCGATTGCCACGCCTGTCCTGATCCGGGCGATGGCTTTCCTGAGAATTTGTTTCGAGGTCTCCACGAGGCGGCGGTGGTTGTGCAGGTCTTCTCCGAGCACGAAAGAGCTGCCGTTGTCCGCCCAGAAGCCGTCGAGCTCGGCGGATACGTCAATATTGATAAGGTCCCCCTCTTTCAGAATCCTGCGGGCAGACGGGATGCCGTGACAAAATTCATTTCCTACGCTGATGCAGGTCCAGCCGGGAAACCCGTAGGTGAGGTACGGGGCGGATTTTGCGCCGTAGCCGGAGAGTATTTCCGCACCGTAAGCGTCAAGCTCAAGGGTACTCATGCCCGGCCGGGCATAAGCCGTCATTTTTTTGAGGGTGACGGCGACGGCCTCGCCTGCTTTCTGCATTCCGGTCAGCTCGGATGCTTTGGTAATGGACATGTCAATACATAAGGTTGATTCGTACGCCTCCGTCTATGGACAGAGAAAGCACAAATATACAACTAAGGTTGGTCAGATCACCTGTCTTTTTCCGGCTGCATGCTCCTGATCTGCTTCAGGATCTCGTTGACCGTAACGGCGATGTGCTGCACTTCGTGGCCGGACGTAGGCAGCTCCCTGGACTGGTAGCTGTAATAGGTCCAGATCTCCAGCACCTCGTCGAGCGGTACCTCGTAGGGTGCATATACCGGGTTGAGCGATTCGAGGCGGAGGATCCCGCCGGCAGGATCGGGGGTTACTTTTTTGAAGACGAAGTCCTGTTCTCCCTTCAGGATGACTATACACAGGGTGCCGGGTTTGATTTCCGACCAGTCTGCCGCGTACCGGCAGATGACATCCGCTCCCTCCGGGATGGGGAGCATGGAAT
>JBEBSO010000422.1:0-3715 GCA_040394275.1 Telluribacter sp. | reverse complement strand
CTATATCGCGGCATCCAATTTTTCCGGCTGGCACCTGATGAAATCACTTTCCGTATCGGAGCGATACGGCTGGAGCCGCTACGTGGCGCACCAGGTATACTATTCACTGGCCAACAGGGATTACGAATGGGAGCTGATGCCGCTCGCGCTCGATCAGAAGGTGGGCGCGATCGTCTGGTCGCCCTTGTCTGCCGGAAGGCTGGGCGGGAAGTACGGCAGGGGCAGGCCCATCCCGGCAGAAGGACGGGTGGCGCAGGGGGGAAGCCCTGTGCCGGAAATGGTGGTTGAAGAGGAAGTATTTTACCGGGTTGTGGATGTGCTGGAGGAAATAGCCGGGGAAACCGGCAAAACGGTGGCGCAGGTGGCGCTGAACTGGCTGCTGCAGCGGCCGACGGTGTCCAGCGTTATCATCGGCGCCCGCAATGAAGAGCAGCTGCGGCAAAATCTCGGCGCCGTAGGCTGGAACCTGACCGTTGCGCAGGTAAAGCGGCTGGATGCGGCCAGCGAGGTCCCGCCGATTTACCCGTACTGGCACCAGTGGCAGAACAAGACCCTGAATCCTACTCCCGGTTTCTACGGCAGGGAGCGGGGACAGGACCGCTTCTAGCCGGCCATATCCCGGGAGGCAGCGTCCGGCTGCAGTGTGACGCGGATAAACAGAAATGCTTATGATCCGAAAATTGGTGCCCGATCGTCCCTCCTTCCGTTGGCCGCTGCTCCCGTTGCCCGATCTGGAGCCCGTGCCGGATGCGGGGGCGGTGCTGGAGAGAATGGACCTGCCGGACGGTATCGCCCCGTCTTCCGTGATTTTGCGGCGCTGGGCGGAAGGAGAGCAGCCCCGGGAAATTGCCTACGGCTTTTGGGAAACTCCCTGGGGACAGGCACTCATCGCCAGTACGGAACGGGGCGTTTGTTATGCGGGGCTTACCGGGGAGAAGCCGGAAAATGTGCTTGCGGACCTTGCGGCCAGGTTCGGGGGAACAGGGCTGACAGAATCCCCGACGCCGGCGCAGCAGCAGGCCTCCCTTTTTCTGGCAGGAGATTTTGACAGGCCTGTGGTGCTGCACCTGAAGGGAACAGGCTACCAGCTGGAAATCTGGCAGCGGTTGCTGCGGGTTCCGTTCGGGCAGGTGGTTTCCTATTCGGCACTGGGCGGCGGAAGTCGTTACGCCAGGGCTGCCGGGGCCGCAGTTGGCCGGAATCCCGTTTTTTACCTGGTGCCCTGCCACCGTGCGGTAAAGCACGACGGGACATTTGACGGGTATTTCTGGGGCAGCGGGCTGAAGGGCCGGCTCCTGGGCTGGGAGTTTATGAACAGCCCTGCCGGAACGTTCCCCGCGCCCGGGACGCTTACCCGGTAAATCCGCAGGAAACGGGTTTTATATTCCCCGTTTCCTGGCCAGTTTTGCAGGGTATAAACCAATCATAAGGATGACAACACAACAGGAGACCGATTTCGGCAGGATTGCCGCAGCCATATCTTTTCTGAAAAATAACTACAGGGAACAGCCGAGCCTGGACGAGGTGGCGGAACATGTTCATCTCAGCCCTTTTCATTTTCAGCGGATGTTCCGGGAATGGGCGGGGGTTACCCCAAAGCAATTTGTCCGTTACCTTAGCGTGGAGCATGCCAAGAAAGTGCTGAAAGAAACCAGGGCTACGCTTTTTGACGCCGCACATGAAACGGGGCTTTCCGGCACGGGCCGCCTGCACGATCTTTTTGTGCGGATGGAAGGGATGACGCCCGGCGAATATAAAAACGGCGGGCAGGCGCTCACCATTCACTACGCTTTCGCAGATACCCCTTCTTGTCGCTTCGACAGGGAAGGGGATCTGTCACATGTCTTTTGCCGACGAGGGAGAAGAGGCGGCGCTGGCCCTGCTGCGTGCCTCATTTCCCCGGGCCACCTACCGCGAGACGGAAGACCAGCTGCAGCGGGATGCGCTGGCGGTGTTCAGGCAGGACTGGAGCAAGCTCCCGGAAGTGCGCCTGCACCTGAGGGGTACGGATTTTCAGCTGAAAGTGTGGGAAACGCTGCTGAAGATACCGGAGCGCGGGCTCAGCACGTACGCGGATATTGCCAGGAAATCAGGCTTCGACAGTGCTTTCCGGGCGGTGGGCACGGCCATAGGTAAAAACCCGGTCGCTTTCCTGATCCCGTGTCACCGGGTGATCAGGTCATCGGGTGAATTGGGACACTATCATTGGGGAGCCGGCCGGAAGCACGCGATGATCGGCTGGGAGGCGGCAAGGCAGGAGTTGTAGCGGCGGTAAAACGGGACAGGTTTACCTGGGCAGCTGTTCGGGTCGCCGCATTTTATACTGTGTAGCGGTGATAGCGCCCAGGAAGGCCACAACGGCATCTTTTTCTTCCACAGTCAGCTGAAGCGGCTTCAGCAGGGGATCGGCTACAGGATAGAGCGGGTCGGCGGCCTTCTGTTCGGGTTTGGCATCGTTCATGTGCATGCCGCTGTTGTACATGTTGAGTATGCCCGGCATGCTCCCGAAAAGCCCGTTGTGCATCCACGGTTCGGAATTCATCACATCCCGTAGCGAAGGCGTCCTGAATTTACCGATGTCGGCAGGATCGCCCGTTACTTTATAGCGGCCCAGGTCTTCGTACTTTCTTTTGTAATAGGTCAGGCCGATGTTGTGAAATCCTTCGTCGGTAAAGAACTTCCCGAAATGACAGTTCATGCACCTGGCTTTGGTCCGGAAGAGGTGGAGGCCGAAGATTTCCTTGTCGGTCAGAACGGTATGTTTCCCGTCGAGAAACTCGTCAAAACGGCTGCGACGGCTGGTGATGGTACGCTGAAAATCAGCCAGAGCCGAGAATATTTTGTCATTGTCGATTTCTTCGCTTCCGTATGCTTCCCGGAAAAGGTCCCGGTAGCCCTTGTACTGGCTGAGCTTTTCAGGCAGCCTGGCTACTTCCATGTTCATTTCGTGGTGTGCTTCGATCGGGCTTTTGGCCTGCTCTTCCAGCGTGGCTGCCCGCCCGTCCCAGAACATGGATTGCCGGGCGAAGACATTCAGCAGCGAGGGGGTATTGCGGGATCCCTCCACGTGGTCGTGCCCGACGGGTACGCGCAGGTGGTCTCCCCAGGAGGTCTGGGGATTGTGGCAGGAGCTGCAGGAGATCTGGCTGGAGCCCGATAACACCGGGTCGAAAAACAGCATTCTCCCCAGCACGATTTTGGGGCGCGCTATGACACTGAAATAGGAAGTGTCCGTTTTCGCCAGGGACGAAAGCTCTTCCCATTCCACGCCGGGATCGATTACCGGCCGGGGCCATTCTCCCACGGGCTTGCTGTAAAGCTGGCGGAGATCTTTCTCTTCATTGTGCCAGGCAGCGCTGCCGCCGATAAAAAGTGATAACAGGATGAGGGAAATGCGTTTCATATTGCAAAGATAAATTGATCGCGCTGAATATGGACACGCTTCCTGTCAAAAAGTGTAGCCGGCAGAGATGCCCGCCGTGCCGGCAGAGCCGGGAAGATAAGTGGTATGGAACGCACGGAGAAGGCTGTAGCCCAGCTGCAGGTAACCCGACGCCTGGTTGGGCATCAGCCGCGTATAGCGGAAGGAGACCTGTCCGCCGGCGCGCGTTGCGGTGAGGTACTCATATTCCCTATAGAGATAGCTTTCTTTGGAAGCGGGCGGGGTCTGGCTCGAAGACGGTGGGGTATATACACCGTCCTGCCTGGCCATGCC
>JBEBSO010000421.1:0-3726 GCA_040394275.1 Telluribacter sp. | reverse complement strand
CGCCGCCTGCGGCGGCGATCACGGCCCCCGGCTACTTTGACAGCTCGTCTATGATTTCGTCCACTTTGTCCCTGGTCAGGTTCATGTAGTATTGCTCACGAATCTGGAAAACCGGCCCCCAGCCGCAGGCGGCAAGACATTCCACCTCTTTCAGGGTGAACCTGCCGTCGGGCGTTGTTTCGCCGGCGTCGATGCCCAGCCTCTTTTTCAGGTGTCCGTATACCTCTTCCCCGCCCATCAGGCAGCAGGGGCCCGTGCGGCAATACTCGATCACGTGCCTGCCTACCGGCTCCAGGTGAAACATGGTATAAAAAGTCGCCACTTCATATACCTCTACCGGCTTGATGGAAAGAATGCCTGCGATATAATCCATTACCTCGCTGCTCAGCCACCCCCATTGCTTCTGGGCCACATGCATAACGGGAAGCAGGGCCGATTTCTGCCGGCCTTCCGGATAGCGCGCTATCATCTCCTTTACCTTTTCCAGGTTTTCGGGAGAAAACGCTACTTGATTTTTTACTTCGGTTGACATATTCACGTATCGGCCGGAAATCAGGCATCCAGCTCACCTGCAATTACATTTAAACTACTCATTATAATGATCGCATCCGAAAGCGTCACTCCTTTGCACATCTCGGGAAAGGCCTGGTAATAAATGAAACTCGGCCGGCGGAAATGCAGCCTGTAGGGCGCCCGGCCGCCGTCGCTGACGAGATAGAAGCCAAGCTCCCCGTTTCCGCCTTCCACGGCATGATATACCTCCCCGACGGGTGCATCGATCTCACCCATCACAATCTTGAAGTGATAAATGAGCGCTTCCATCTTCGTATAGACATCTGCCTTGGGCGGAAGATAGAACTCGGGAGCATCCGCGTAATAGGGACCCTCGGGCAGGTTTTCGATCGCCTGCTCGACGATCCGGAGGCTCTGCCACATTTCCTCTCCTCTCACCATATAGCGGTCGTAGGTATCGCCGCTTTTACCTACCGGGATGTCAAATTCGAAATCCTCGTAGGAAGAATACGGGTTCATGACCCGGACATCGTAATCAAGCCCGGCTGCCCGGAGATTAGGTCCCGTAAAACCGTAGGAAAGCGCTCTTTCTACCGAAATAGGACCGACATCTACCGTCCGGTCCATAAAAATGCGGTTTCGGTTGAAGAGCTTTTCGAATTCCCGCAGCACGGGAGGAAATGTCCTGATAAACTCCCTGATCTTACGGACAGCTTCTGTAGAAAGATCCCGCTCCATTCCACCTACTCTCCCCATATTGGTCGTCAGGCGGGCGCCGCACATCTCCTCGTAGATCTCGTAGATCTCCTCCCGCTTCTCCATCAGGTACAGGAATCCCGAGAAAGCGCCGGTATCCACGCCCAGGATCCCGTTGCAGATCAGGTGATCCGAAATACGGGCCAGCTCCATAAAAATAACCCGGATATATTGCGCCCGCTTCGGCACCTCTATCTGCAGCAGCTTTTCCACTGTCATGTGCCAGCCGAAATTATTGATCGGCGATGAGCAGTAGTTCATGCGGTCGGTGAGCGTAGTGATCTGGTAAAAGGGGCGCCTTTCCGCGATTTTCTCAAAAGCCCTGTGTATATAGCCAATGGTCTGCTCCCCGGAAACAATCTTCTCTCCGTCCATTTTCAGGACGTTTTGAAAAATCCCGTGGGTAGCCGGGTGGGTCGGTCCGAGGTTAAGCGTGGTAAGCTCCTCAACGAGCTCGGGCTGCGCTCCCCTGGTTGCCAAACCTTTATTTTGTATGAATTCTATTTCTCCCATAATATCCGATAAATCAGCTTGATCACCTACCAAAAAGCGCATCGATCTTGTCCTCGCGCGTAGCATCCTCCAGCGGGTATTCCTTACGCATCGGGAAATAATCCATCTCCTCGATATTGAGAATCCGCTTCAGGTTGGGGTGACCATCGAAAATAATCCCGAAGAAATCATACGTCTCACGCTCCATCCAGTTGGCGCTTTCCCAGAGGCCGGTTGCCGTAGGGATATGCAGGTCTTCCCCGGGAAGAAAGACTTTGATGCGGAGACGGAAATTGTTCAGAAAGCTATGCAGATGATAAACCACCGCAAACTCTCCTCCCTTGTTATCGGGAAAATGAATTCCGGTCAGATCGGTCAGGAAACCCAGGCTGAATCTGCCGTGCTCTTTCAGGTACTGCAGCAGGGGTAAGATATTGTCTCTGGTAACGCTCCATGTAAGCAGACCGTAAGGCTCCTCGAATCCATAAACACTGTCACCAAATTTGGCTGCGATTTCTTCCGCAACCTCCTGATTACTAAGCATACGCTATGGCTATTGGATATTGTAAGACTCTAAAAGCAGCTGGTATTCTTCCGAATTCCGCCTGCGCAACGACTCGTTCTGTGCCAGCTCCTGGATGTGCATCAGGCCTTCCAGAATCTGCTCCGGCCTGGGGGGGCACCCCGGCACATAGACATCCACAGGGATGATGCGGTCGATCCCCTGCAATACGCTGTAGGTATCAAAAATCCCGCCGCTGGACGCGCAGGCTCCTACCGCCATCACCCACCGGGGTTCGGCCATCTGCAGGTAAACCTGTTTGACCACGGGGGCCATTTTTTTTGCAATCGTCCCCATGACCATCAGCATATCAGCCTGGCGCGGCGAAAAACTGGGACGTTCCGACCCGAACCTGGAAATATCATAATGCGCCCCCATCGTGGCCATAAATTCAATCCCACAGCATGATGTAGCAAATGGAAGCGGCCAGAGAGAATAACTCCTCGCAAGGCCGATCACCTTGTCAAAAGAAGTCGCAAAAAAACCCGCCCCGCTATGCCCCTCCGGGGCCTCAACCAATTTTATTGGCTCCATCGACTTTCTGATTATAATTTTATACGTAAAATTCCACCTACTCCTCCCACTTCAGCACGCCCTTGCGGATGATATAGTAAAACCCGCACAGCAGCAGCGACATAAAAAGAATCATTTCCACGAATCCAAGCATGCCCAGCTTCTGGAAGTTTACCGCCCAGGGGTACATAAAGATCACCTCCACATCGAAAAGTACAAAAAGAATCGCGACCAGGAAGTATTTGACAGAGACGGGCGTGCGCGCGTCACCCTGCACCTCGATCCCGCATTCGAAGGGGTCGTTCTTCCGCTTGCTTTTCCTGTTCGGACCCAGCATATGCGTAGCAACCAGCGTGCCGCCGATAAACGCCAACGCAAGAACAAACTGTACGACTATGGGTAAAAAATCAGAAGGCAGATAAGAGGTATTCATCCCGGCACTCAATAAAGTAATTCTTCAAAACTAAATAACATAAATACCATTCGTCCGGTTCAGCCACGGGACAGAGCCAAATTTACCCGCTGAAAGCTTAGCAAACAAATCGCGGTCTTTATTTAGAATAAGCATAAAAAAGACGTACCGGGAGGGAAAAACCGTCCCGATCAGGACGGAAAACTGAGGGCCTCAAACTACAATTTTATCTGCTTTTGCTACAGTACGACGTGGCGCCTCGTCAGGCTAACCCCGCTGCCGGTGATCCTGATAATGTACACGCCTGCCGGCAGCTGTAAGGTCTTCAGCGACACCCGTTCGTCAAAACTTTCAAATTGCCTGGCATACAGCAGGTTCCCCGAGGGATTGTACACCGCAACCTGCACATCGGCCAGCGACTCCCGGCTTTCTATATTGATCTCCCGGCCGCTCTGGCTGGGATTCGGGAATACTACCC
>JBEBSO010000420.1:0-3732 GCA_040394275.1 Telluribacter sp. | reverse complement strand
CCCAATCTGGAGGCTATACCTGGTATGTCTACCGCTGTACCTGAAAAATGAAAGGGGATTCACCATGCAGGAAATCGGGAATCTTGCCTGGCTGCCTTATTTCTTCGCCGCATTGGGCGGGATCGCCGGCGGATGGTTCAGCGGCTTCCTGATCCGGAAAGGCTACAGTGTGCACCGGGCACGGACTGCGGCGATCCTTACGGGCACGCTTTTTCTGCCCGCCGGCCTCCTGGTGATCACTACCGCATCCTCGCTGGTCATGTGGATTTGCATCTGCCTTACCCTCTTCGGGTTCCAGTTTTGGGTCAACAACCTCCAGACACTGCCCAGCGACTTGTTTGACAGGCATTACGTGGGGTCCGTTTCCGGTATGGGACAATCCGGGGCCGGGTTCGGCTCAGTCATCTTTATGCTGACTACCGGATGGGTGGTAGACCATTTCAGCTATACACCGATCCTGATCGTCGCCGGTTTCCTGGGCCCGCTGGCCACCGCCGCCCTGTTTCTGATCGGCGGTCGTATCCAAAAAAAGAACATCTGATTCACCATTTATACCACGCTCCGAATTATGGACAAGATTAGCATACTGAAAAGAGCCGCAGACAACGGGAATACCCCGATCCTGGACCGCGGCAACGGGGTGGTTCCCAATACCTACTTCAACCTCATCCGGCTGCGCAGAAACCAGTCTTTCAGCTACAGGCTCGAACAACATGAATCCGTGGCCGTAGTGCTCCGGGGCTGCTGCGATATACAGGCCGGAAAAACATATTACCCGGCCGTCGGCCAGCGGAAAGACATCTGGTCCGGGAAGGCCGACTCGGTGTATGCGGGCGTCGGGACCCATGTCTTCATCACGGCCCTGGAGGAAGACACCGAAATAGCCGTAGCCGGCGGTGTCTGTCACACCGTGTACGACAGCTTCAGGATTTTCCCCTCCGAAGTCGAGGTGGTCGAGGTAGGTTCCGAAGAGACCAAAAGCCACCGTTTTATTCATTACATACTGGGCAACAATGCGCACGGGAGAGCCGGCAACCTGCTGGTCAGCGAATTGTATTGCGCCGACGGCTGCTGGTCGGGTTACCCGCCTCACAAGCACGACGAAGAAAAAATGCCGGACGAATCGGCGTTCGAGGAGACCTATCATTACCGTTTCTATCCCGAAAACGGCTTCGGCGCGCAGTTTTGCTACATGGACAACAGCGAGCCGGAGGTGAAGATGACGCGGAACGGGGACACCTTTTCCTTCCGGAAGGGCTACCACCCCACCGTTACGTCGCCCGGACACCGTGAATACATCTTTACCATACTGGTTGGCGCCGCACAGCGGTCGCTGGTGCAGAATTTCGAGGAAAAATACCGGTACCTCATGCAGGCGATCCCGGGCATCCACGAAATGGTCAACGCCTTCAAATAACCGTGGCTATGCTACCCGATATTTTTTCTGTCGAAAACAAGAACATCCTGATCACCGGCTCCAGCAGCGGGATCGGGCTGGTCCTCGCGACCGAGCTGGGGCGCAGGGGAGCCCGCATCATACTCAACGGCACCAACCATGAAAAGCTCGCCGGAGCGGCCTCCCGGCTCCGGTCCCTGGGCATCACCGCGTATACCGCCGCATTCGATGTCACGGATGCAGACAGCTGTGCGCAGGCGGTGCAGGCGGTGCTGCAGGAAACCGGCACCATCGATGTCCTTATCAACAATGCGGGGATCCAGAAGCGCGCCCCGGCGGAAAGCTTTGACCTGTCGGAAGCAGACGCCATCCTCTCGGTCAACCTGAAGGGGGCATTCATCGTATCCCAGGTGGTAGGACGGATCATGATCAGCCGGCGACGCGGCAAGATCATCAACATCTGCTCCGTGCAGAGCGAGCTGGGCAGGCCGTCGATCACACCCTACGCCGCTTCGAAAGGGGGAGTCAAAATGCTCACCAAAGGCCTTGCCGCCGAATGGGCAAAATACAACATCCAGGTCAACGGCATCGGCCCCGGCTATTTTATCACGGACATGACCCGGCCCCTTGCAGAAAACGGGGACTTCAGCGCGTGGCTATCCCAAAGGGTACCTGCCGGCAGGTGGGGCGATCCCCGGGAACTGGCCGGGGCAGCCGTGTTTCTTTCGTCCGAAAGCTCCGACTATGTAAACGGGCATATCCTTTACGTAGACGGGGGAATGCTGGCCTCGGTATAAATCTCTTCGTCACCCCGTGACCAAAACAAAAAGCAACGATTCCAATGGAAACAAACCCTAAACTCACCAGGAAAGACTTCCTGAAAACATCCGCCCTGGGCATCATAGGCACTTCCGCCGCCGCGAAAATCGCCGGGGACAAACCGTATACCGATATTTTCCCCGGGCGCGTCCTCGGCGCAAACGACCGGATCCAGATGGGATTTATCGGCATCGGCAACCGGGGCACGCTGCTCATGAATCTTTTCATGAAAGAAAAAAACTGCCGGGTGGCCGCACTCAGCGATGTGTATAAACCATACCTGGACCGGAACCGCGGCGCAGTGGATCCGAGGATCCTCGGCTTCTGCAAGCAGGTTCCTAAAATGGACGAGGCCTTTGAAACGCCCCCTGCCAGGTACACCGACTACCGGAGACTGCTCGACAACAAAGATATCGATGCCGTCTGCATCGCCACACCCGATCACTGGCACGCCCTCCAGACCATCGATGCCATGAACGCAGGCAAAGATGTTTACGTGGAAAAACCGCTCACGGCCACCATTAAGGAAGGGCGGAAAATGGTGGAGGCGCAGCAGCGCACCAACCGGATCGCCGCCGTCGGGCTAAACCGGCGGGGATGCGCCGTTTACCAGAAACTGGCCCTGGAGATCCCTAAAGGAAAGATCGGGAAAATATCCGTCGCCGGCGCCGCCCGGATCAACAACATGTTTCCCACCGGGATCGGCAATTTCAAACCCGAGCGCGTACCCGAAGGATTTGACTGGAACATGTGGCTCGGCCCGCGCCCCTATCGGGAATGGCAGCGCAATATCGCGCCCTATTACTTCAGGTGGTGGAACGAATATTCCAGCCAGATGGGCAACTGGGGGGTTCATTACCTGGATGTGATCCGCTGGATGCTCGGGGAGCAGGCGCCCGTCGCCGTCTACGCTACCGGCGGGAAATACGTGCTTTCAGACGACAGGAATATCCCGGATACGATGCAGGTCGTATTTGAGTTCGCCTCCGGCGCCATCGCCAATTTTGCCATCTATGAAGCCACCAGCTCAGGGCTGTTCTCCAAAGGAGAAGTCGAGCTCAGGGGATCCAAGGGCATTCTCAACGCTGACGAAAGCAGCTATTCCATACGTCCCACCAGCCCGGGCCAGAACCAGAACTGGGAGGCCAGGCAGCTTATCGAAGCGGAAGAGGTATCCCTGACCGGCATCAAAGACCTGGGCGACGGCAGCAATTCCAACAGCACGCAGGTGCTTGTACAGAATTTCCTGGAATGTGTTAAAAGCAGGAAAAGCCCGCTTTGCACATTGGAAGAAGGACACCGGTCCACCAGCTTTGCCCACCTGGCCAACATTGCCCTGGCCACCAGGTCGCGGCTGGAATGGGATCCCCGGCGGGAAACTTTTAAGAACAGCCGGGAAGCCAACGAGCTCCTTCACTACCAATACAGGTCGCCGTGGAAGCTGCCGGTCTGAGGGCTGTTTTAGTTCTATAGTTCTATAGTTCTATAGTTCTATAGTTCTATAGTTCTATAGTTCT
>JBEBSO010000419.1:0-3735 GCA_040394275.1 Telluribacter sp. | reverse complement strand
AATCACGAATCTGCTTTATCCCCGATACTGAGTCTAAACAGGTTGGTCGTTTACGAGAACAGCATGGCCGGGCAATCGAAGCGCGAACCTCTACGATCTGCCGGCTTCCGTAAAGAACCCGTAACCCCGGGTATGCCGAACATAGAAGCAACCTTCCCGCCGTACCGAACAGGCGGGAAGGTTGCTTCTCTTTATTCTCCTGTGGTCAGTTTGACAAGCATGCCAGGTCCGTACTGCAATAGGTAGTAGGTTTCGGCGGAAGCGGAGCTCGGCAGGATATTCACCGGGGTGATCGCTAACCCCAACAGGGTTTTTGTCGCGTCTTCTCCGCTCGCGATGCGCCCGGGGGTCGAAAATCCAAACTCCGTGACCATCAGCTGACGACTGGCGTTAAAAGTCAGATGCGTAATACCTGAAAACCCTGATCTGTAAACGACCGGCGATACCGGTGTCTTGCCGGGATCGATCTGGTAAATCTGGGCAAGCTTTTCCGGGAACGGGTACCCGATCAACGTGCTCACAAACAGGCTTTTCCCGTCGTAAGCAATGCCGGTCGGAACCGCATCGATAGTGGGAGGGCCTACGGAAGCACCCGGATAGGTCGGGTTGTTGACGTCAGGAAACACGGCATAGATGCTGAGCTCCTTTGAATTTTTATTCCGGCGGACAACAGCATTAGCGCCTGCATCCGTTATAAAAAGGTCGCCATCCGGACCAAAAAAGGATTGGAATCCTTGTCGTCGGGTGCATTGGGGTGCGCATTCCTGACAAAGGTTCCTATGTCGTCCCCCTGCAACGTGCCCGCCTGAATCGGAGCGGTCGTACCCGGCACAAACTTGGAGACATCTATTATGTACAGCATATCCTCCACGCCATGCAACACGTGAAGTAGACCGTCTTTGTAAAGCAGGTGGTTCAGCCCCTCCGGCGAATTTTCCGGGCTCAAGCGGGAAATGAATCCTGTAATCACCGGGTATTTCACCCCTGAAGGCGTTATAAGCGTCACCTGTCCGTCATTGCCTGCACCACTACCGGCTTCTGTTACCCAGACGTTACCTTTTTCATCTTCTGCCAGGCCTATAGGCGATTTGAGGCCGGTCGCAAAGGGAGGATCCGCCACCACCAGCGTCGGGAGCTTATGGACCTTCTCGTTTTTGTCTTTACAGCCGAACAGGAAAAAAATGATACAGGAGCAAATAAGAAGCGGATACGGGATTCTGTTTTTCATAATCGTCATAGATTTATGGTTTGGAATGGTTTTAATTGAAAAATACTATGTGTTGGCAAGTAGGGGTACCAGCGACAACCTGCCGCACCGGGGAACAGACAAATCCGGAGAAAGGCTGAGGGATTCCTGTTCATCCATCCACGGCCCGGAACCCGCAACCAGCTGCAGCACGCAAGTCACCCTTTTTTTAGGAAATGAAGCATAAGACGATCTGCAGGCGCCCGTCCGGGGTCCAAACTCCCCTCCCCCGCCCCGCGGCAACAGGACTATAGACAAACTGCGCTTCCGTTCGTTTCCCGGCGATCCGGAACCTGCCTCCCCGGATTACAGCACATCCATAATATCGTTCCTCTTGTGCCTGGAAACAGGGATCACTGCGTCGTTGGTTAGCAAAAAACGGTTTTCGTCCCTATGGAACTCTTTGATCTTGAAAAGATTGACGATATAGGAATTATGCACCCTGTAAAACACCCGGTCCGGGAGGATCTCTTCCATGTATTTCAGCTTCCGGGTGATAAACAGACTTCGTTGCCCTTCGAGGAATATCCTGCAGTAATTCCCGTCGCTTTCACAGTAGATAATTTCTTCCGGATCCAGAAAAACAATCTTCCGGTCTATAGACAGCCTGATCTTTTTGGAAATCTCATCCGGTCGGTCCGTATGGCCGGCCGCCCGGCTTTTTTTTCCCATTATCCTTTCCAGTTTGACAATGGTATGGAGAAGATCTTCGGGATCGATGGGCTTTACCAGATAATCCACTACGTCGCTGCGGTAGGCTTTCAGTGCGTAACGGTCATAAGCAGTAGTCAGTACCACCTCGAAATTCCTTTTCGGAAATTTCTCCAGAAACCGGAAGCCGTTCATCCCGGGCATTTCAACATCCAGGAAAACCACGTCCGCATGCGCCGATTCGAGAAAGGCGACCGCCTCCGCGGCGCTGGTAAACTCCCTGAGGATGCTTATCCTCGGGCTGAAACCGGCCAATTCATAGGACAGCGTACTTACCGCTTTGGGTTCGTCATCTATCAATATACAAGTGATCATGCGAGTGGAATTATTATCATGTAAGTGGAATTACCTGGTCGATCATCATATGGACAGTGCCTGCACGGGCTCCTGCCACCTGGCCCGCTTGTCGCAAACAAGCCGGATTCCTCGCGGGCGGCATTAGAAAGGAGCAATCGGCGCAACACGGCGCGCTGATCATCCGGCTAAGTTATACATGAAACGGTCTGTTCCGCTGCATTATTTTTCTAATCGTATCTCTGCAGTGCGGCGGCATCACTACAAGAACAACCCGCTTGCACAAACCGGCGAATGTTTATGTAGATCTGCACTTTCCGAATAAAGAGCAACCTTTCGATTCTTCAGCAAATTATACAGTATTTGGCACCACTCATACAGCCAGAGGCCAATATGATAAAATCAGCGGGGTTATCGAAGCCAATCGGCCGTAAATTTGTGCCACACCATCCATTTATTGCAGATGAAAAAAATATCACTATTCCTGACATACCTCCTGGTCTATGTGCTTTTCCCACCGGGTGCCGCCGGCCAGATATGGAAAAATTTCGAAAAAAAAATAGGAAAGAAGATTGAGCAGCAGGCCGACCGCCGGCTGGAGAAGAAAGTAGACAAAGCCATCGACAAGGGATTTGACAAAATAGAAGAAAGCACGGAGGTCAGGCCAAAGGAAAAGAAGCAGGAGAGTGCCGCAGCTGGCAGCGATAACGCCCCGGGAGCCGCCGTCGCGGTAAAAAATGTCCCCGTAACCGGTACATACCGGTTTAAAATGGGTGTAACCTACCGGATGGAATCGTCTGATAAAAAGAATAAAATGCCGTCTACTTCCATCTGGATATCGGATGAAAGCTACATAGGAATGTCATCGGACGCGCAAAAGTCAATGTTTATGGTCATGGACGACGGCAGGATGATTGCCTTTATGGAAGACAAGAAAACGTATATGAGTTTAAGTTCGGGCTTTGCCGGTACGATTGCGGGCGAGGCACAGAAAAATGCCGGTGACGAGAAGACCGAAATTGTGAAGATAGGGACGGAAAATATCATGGGCTACGCGTGCGACGTCTACAAAATGACCAGTTCGGAAGGTGACGGCAAAATCTGGCTGGCTCCGTCGATAGAGGTAGGCGGGCTGATGAAGAGTTTTGCGGCCATTGCCCGCAATGCAAAGATCCCGTCCAACGCCCCGGCCGGCGGATTAATGCTGAAAATGGAATCCAAAGACCGGAAAAAGGGGGAAACTTTCACAATGACGGCTACGGAAATCCACCGGTCCCCCAGAACCATAGAAACATCGCAATACAAGAGTATGGGCGGGTTATGATGCCACGCCTCCCTTTAAAGATTCACCTATAATAGAAAAATGCCAGTTTTTATCCGAATGAAAAAGACCATCGTTTATGTACTCGTACTGGGTACCGCCGCCTGCGCGAAACCCAAAGATGTACTCAACCCGCTCGGCGGCAACTGCCAGCGGATGATCG
>JBEBSO010000418.1:0-3736 GCA_040394275.1 Telluribacter sp. | reverse complement strand
CTCAGCAGCATCTGGCAACGGTATAAACCCGACCCGGATGCACGGTGGAAGCAGCTGTTCATCGGTATGCCCGGTACCCCTGCCTCCGCCTGGATAGTAGCGGAGAATTCCCACAGAACCAGCTCCCATACCGTTGATCTGCGGTTTTATGACCGGTACTCGGGCCGCGAGCTGTTCAAACGCGATCGCGACACCGGCCGGATCCTTGGGAAGGACATAGCTTACCGGTCCATGCTGTATCACTACAATATCCATATGGGCCGGATCGGCGGCCGGTTCACCCAGTGGCTGGCCTTCCTGGCTTGCCTGGTCTGCGCCTCGCTGCCGGTCACCGGCTTCCTCATCTGGTACAACCGGAAGTGGGGAAAGAAGCGCAGGCGAGCGGAGTGACGGTTTGTCCTGGTCCAAGCGGCGGAACGCGGAGGGGGTGTTGAAAGAATCAAGGCTCCCGGCGGGAGCGGCAGGGAAGTGGCATCAGACATAAAATATTTAGTCTATATATTTTATAGATTATTATATTTGTATGAAAACACTCTATGAGCGACTTGGACGAAGCTTTCATAAACGAACAGGACCTATTGCTCTCCTTGTCAAAAGGAGATGAGGAAGCTTTTAGCCAGATCTATAACAGGCACTGGAAAGCCTTGTATAACATGGCTTTGAAGCGTCTCAATGACGAGGAGCAGGCAAAGGATGTGGTCCAGGACATATTCGAGAAGCTGTGGAGCCAGCGTGAATCGCTGTCGATCGGGAAGCTAAGGCCTTATCTGATGACGTCCGTCCGCTACTCCATCTACAATCTTATCGCCCGTAATAAGGTAAACGATACCTATTTCAAGTACCTGAGCCTGCTTGACGACCTGCCCGAGACGGCGGACGACGTCCTGATATTTGCCGAGCTGCAGGACCGGATTTCCCACATAATATCGAACATGCCTTCGAAAAGGAAGGTAGTTTTCGACCTGCGGTATGAAAGCGGCCTGTCTACAGACGAAATTGCCAGGCGACTCAACATCACGCAAAAGACGGTTCAAAACCAGCTGCTCAAGGCCGTGTCTTCCATCAGGGATTTCCTCGTAAAATCCGGTACATTGTTCTGGTTTCTTTTCTGATCCGTTTCCGGATTATTTTTTTTCCCTTCGTAGGAGATTTCCCGGATATATTGTCTACTTATCATATAGACTATATATTAATGAATAAGGAAAAATTCATTCAGCTGATTTACAAAATGTTATCGGGCTTGGCTACAAAACCGGAGCGGGAATTCCTCGAAAAGTATGATCGGCTTTTTGAAGCGGACCAGGTTCCGTTCCTGTCGGACGATAAAGCGGATAAAATAAAGAAGGAAATTTATGAACGGATCCACCTGCACGGAGACGAGGCAAACAAGGTGCGTCGTTTTTACCGACATTATACCGTCTCCGCGGTGGCGGCATCCGTTTCGCTGTGCCTGTTGATCTCCTGGCTTTTGTATACTCTTCCCGGAAAAGCCCCGGTCGGGGAAAGCGCGGCGGAGTACAGGGAGGTGAAGGTCCCGGCCGGTAAGATTTCAAGAGTGGTGCTTTCGGACGGGACGAAGGTGATGCTTAACGCGGGAAGCAGGCTCTATTATCAGGAACCTTTCGGGGGAGGCCTGCGGGAAGTAAAACTCGAGGGAGAAGGGTATTTTGAGGTGGCCAGGCGTCCCGACCGGCCTTTTGTAATTCATACGGAAGATCTTCGGGTGCGCGTGCTCGGTACAAGTTTTAATGTCAGGGCCTACAAAGGAAACAGTCAGCCGGAAGTCTCGGTAGTCCACGGAAAGGTCTCCGTTGAGCCGGCTCGTAACAAAGACCGGCAGCCCGTTCTGGTAACTCCGGGACAAAAGGCTACTTATTCGGTTTCTGAAGGGAATTTTGCGACGGACTCCTGCAGCGGCGACTATGTCATGGCCTGGCAACGGGGCGTTCTTATTTTTCAGAACACACCATTTAAAGAAGTAGCCGGCGCGCTGGAAAGGAAATTCGACATCAGGATTAACCTGGACAAGTCACTGGAAAACTGCACTTTTTACGCACAAATTGAGAACGAGCCCGTCGGGGTGACGCTCACTGCGCTGACCAGGCTTATCGGCGCAGATCTGAAGAAAAAGGAAAATGTATTCTATATAACCGGCACCGGATGTAATTCCAGATGATGAAAAAGCCCAGCCCAACGTAAAGGAGTCAGGCTGCGTTGCTTTGGATTGCGCCGTCTCACTTGATAAATACTCCCTGCCAGGCAGGGAGTAAGAAGAAAAGCATCAGAATGTGGAAATCGTATGCCCTCGGAAGCAGATACTTTTCCCACACGGTACATTTTATTTTAAAATTATGAAAACAAAACCATTCGGCAAACTGTCCCATCAGTTTAAGTTGAAATTCATCATTTTTTTTGTTTTGGGTATTCATTTCCTGGGTACTTCTTTCAGCCTCGGAGCGGCCCAGACAACCGGAATTCTCGAGCAGAAGATATCTTTTGCCGTCCGCAATGAATCCCTGGCCGCAACGCTCAGCAAGCTTTCGGCCCAGTCCAACGTCAAATTCATCTATTCGGCGGAGGTATTGAAAGAAGCGGGCAGGATCAGCCTGGACCTGAAGCACCAGACGGTAAAGCAGGTACTCAAAGCCATTCTGTATCCCAACCAGCTCGGCTATGAGTTGGAAGGGAATTTTGTGCTGATCAACAAGCGGCCTTTGAAAGCGGAAACTCCTCCGGACCGCGGGGAAGCCGGGCAGCTGCCCGGTAACGTAAAGGAAGAGGTAAAAGGTAAGGTTACGGATGAGAAGGGAGAAACGCTTTCGGGCGTGAGCGTGCTGCTGAAGGGAACCGGGCAGGGAGTGATCACCGATGCGGAAGGTGTATTCCGCATCCCGGTGGAGAACCTGGCCCAAACCCTCGTTTTCAGTTTCATAGGCTATGAAACGCACGAATTACCGCTAAAAGGGAAGACCTCGCTGAGGGTGATCCTGAAAGAAAATGTAGCGCAATTAAATGACATCGTGATCATCGGCTACGGGACCCAGAGCAGGAAGCAGGTGGTCGGCTCCATCGCCAAAATAGACGCGGTGGAAACCAAGCAGATTCCTGTAGCCGGGTTTGATGCCCAGCTGCAGGGGAAAGCCGCAGGTCTGCAGGTGAATTCGCAAAACGGGATACCGGGAGATGCGGTAATCGTCCGGGTGAGGGGCGCGGGATCAATCAATGCCAGCGCCGATCCGCTGTATATCATCGACGGGGTATTTATCAATAACGAGAGCTTGTCTTCCCTTGATCTGGGCGGCAAAGCCACTTCTCCGCTGGCAGATATCAATCCTGTAGACATCGAGAGCATAGAGGTGCTGAAAGATGCAAGCGCTACGGCCATCTACGGGTCGCGTGGTGCCAACGGCGTCATTATTATCACGACCAAGAGGGGATCCTACGAGCAAAGTCCCAGGGTAACCCTCAATGCTTCCTATGGCTGGGCACGGGCGCAGCCCAGCAGGCTGTGGAAGCTTACGAGCGGTCCCGAGCATGCGCTGCTGGTAAACGAGGCCTGGATTAATTCGGGAATAGACAACCCTTTGCTGAACCAGACGTATGCCAACAGGCCTTTCCGTCCCGTGAATGAAGTGATCAACGGTGTGGCGGGCCTGGGTCTCCCGGAGGAGCAGCAAACTTATGACCGGCTTGGCGACTTGTTCAGGATAGGAAAGCTTCATAATTATGATGTAGG
>JBEBSO010000417.1:0-3739 GCA_040394275.1 Telluribacter sp. | reverse complement strand
AATTAGGAATTTTAATGAAGCGGTAAAGTCTTTTTCGCATATTTCAGCTTTGAGACCGTCAATTACGCTTTTCAAACTCCATGTTCGTTAATTTTGCGCAATAATATTGATTCGTCACATTAAATTTAGATGAATGATTCCTGATTTTGATCTGTTTCTCAAAAGATTTTCGTCGCAGCTTGTCCATTCCGGGGGAATGGAGATCGGGTATGGTACGCAGCTGAAGGACATCGGGAGCTGGGATTCGCTGACTGCGATGGCTGTCAATTCGATGATTGATTTTGAATACGGGATAAACATAGAGATGGAGGAATTTGAGAAATTTTCTTCTGTAGGGGAGATTTTTGATTTTGTCGTAAAAAAGAAGCCATGAGCGGAGAGTCCGGTAATTTGAACCGCAGGGCGGCCATCGCCGCAGTAAGCTTTTGGCTGCCGCGGCAAACCCTCGACAACGAGCAGCTTTCCGGGCGGTTTCCCGAATGGCAGGTGGACAAGATCACGTCCAAGACCGGTATTCGCAGGCGGCACATAGCCGGGGAGGGAGAAACGGCGGGTGACCTGGCCTTCCACGCTGCCGAGGCGCTTTTTGAGGAGTACGGGCTCAGCCGGGGCGATATAGATTTTATCCTGCTCTGTACGCAGAGCGCCGACTATATCCTGCCTACTACGGCCTGCCTGCTGCAGAAGCGGCTGAACATCCCGTCATCGGCCGGGGCGCTGGACTTCAACCTGGGCTGCTCGGGGTATGTCTACGGGCTTTCCCTTGCCAAAGGGCTGATCGGGACCGGCGCCGCCCGGAATGTCCTGCTGCTCACCGCCGACACGTATACCCGTTTTCTGCATGAGGAAGACAAGTCGTGCCGTACGCTTTTCGGTGACGGTGCTGCCGCAACGTTGATCTCCTGCAGCAGCGAAGGCTGGGAGATCGGTAACTTTGTATTCGGAACGGACGGCGGCGGAGGCCCCAACCTGATGCTCAGGAACGGGGGATCGAAATACCCGAGAAATACCGGTGCCGACGAAAGGAACGAAGCGGGAACCTTCCTGAAGAATACCGATTACCTATATATGACTGGTCCCGAGATCTTCAGGTTTACCGGTACGGTCGTACCGGCTCTGGTCACGGACGTGCTGGAGCGGAATGCGCTGTCCATGAGCGGGATCGACTGGTTTGTGTTTCACCAGGCCAACAGGTACATGCTGGACATGGTCAGGCAGCGGGCGGGTATTCCCGCGGACAAATTCCTGGTATGCCTGGAAGAGACCGGCAATACAGTTTCGTCCACGATTCCGATTGCGCTGAAGACGGCCTGGAGCGACGGAAGGATCGCACCCGGACAAAAGCTCCTTCTTGCCGGTTTTGGCGTTGGCTATTCCTGGGCGGGCTGTGTCGTGGGACCCTAGCCGGCCGGCACCGGGCAGATTTCTCCCGTATTGACGGGAGTACTTGCAAAAAAGTGAAAAGTAAATTACCTTTGTACAAAGTTTTACTTTTTAATAGCTGATTTGGGGGGAGTAAACTCCCTTTTTTTGTTGGAAACCTTTTATATTGCTTATGGCGCTTGCAGATCAGGTACTGACGCTCCTTCAGCCTTACCTGGAAGACGGTAAATATTATGTGGTGGATGTGCAGGTGTCAGGTCTGAAGCTCCGGCCAAGGATTTCTGTCCTGCTGGACAGTGACGAAGGGATCACCATACAGGAATGTGCCCGGATCAGCAGGAAGCTGGCCAATGACCTGGAGGCGGAGGCGCTGCTGGACGGGGCCTATACGCTGGAGGTGTCTTCGCCTGGGGTGGATCAGCCGCTGCGACTGCCGCGCCAGTACATAAAAAATACGGGACGCCTGCTGAAGGTCAGCCTGCAGGATGGCGAGGTGCTGACAGGCCGGCTGACCGGGGTAAGCGAAGGGGGGATCGTGCTCGATCTCCTTCCTCCGAAAAAGAAGCCCAAAGCGCCTGTCCCGGCAGAACCGGTCCGGGAGGTAAAAATGGAGGACATTGCCGGTGCCTGGGTTCAGGTGGAATTTAAATAGGAACTGATAAAACTAAAAAAAATATTCATTATAAATACAATGGATAGTGGAGTATTGATAGATTCGTTTGCGGAGTTTGCCCGCTCGAAAAGCATTGATCGGCCTACGATGATCAGTGTTCTTGAAGAAGTTTTCCGTACCATGATCAGGAAGAAATACGGAACTGACGATAACTTTGATGTGATTATAAATCCGGAAAACGGCGACCTGGAAATGTGGCGGACGCGCGAGATCGTCGACGACAATTCGGAGGATATCTGGGATTATGACAAAATACCGTTGTCGGAAGCCCGCAAGATTCAGGCCGACTTCGAGGTGGGTGAAGAGGTGGCGGAAGAGGTGAAGCTGGAGGATTTCGGACGGAGGCTCGTGCAGACCGCCCGTCAGACCCTGATCCAGAAGATAAAGGATCTCGAGAAGGAGATCATGTTTGAGAAATACAAAGACCAGGTCGGTGACTTCTTCACGGGTGAGGTATACCAGGTATTGAGAAACGAAATCATCGTGCTCGATTCGGAAGGCAACGAGCTGAGCCTGCCCCGCGGCGAGCAGATCCCCAAGGATAAGTTCTGGAAAGGCGATAGCGTCAAAGCCGTGATCCACCGGGCGGAAATGCTCAACGGCACACCCAAGATTACGCTTTCGCGGACTTCGCCGATATTCCTGGAACGCTTGTTTGAAATAGAAATCCCCGAGATCTACGACGGGATCATCACCATCCGGAAAATAGTCCGCGAGCCCGGCGAAAGAGCCAAGGTGGCGGTGGAGTCATTTGATGACCGGATCGATCCGGTGGGCGCTTGCGTGGGGATGAAAGGGTCGAGGATTCATACCATCGTCCGGGAGCTGGGCAACGAGAACATCGATGTGATCAACTACACCGAGAATTTCGAACTGTTGATCAGCAGGGCGCTGAGCCCGGCCAAGATCTCTTCCATCCAGGTAGACCGGGAGGCCAGGAGGGTATCGGTGTATCTCCGTCCCGACCAGGTATCCCTGGCCATCGGGAAGGGAGGACAGAACATCAAGCTGGCCGGTAAGCTGGTGGGCATGGAGATCGATGTGTTCCGCGAGATGGAAGACCAGTCGGAGGAGGACGTGGACCTGTCCGAATTCGCTGACGAAATCGACGAATGGATGATCGCAGAGCTCCATAAAATCGGGCTGGACACGGCCAAGAGTGTTTTGGTGCTGAGTAAGGAGGAGCTTGTCCGGAGAACCGATCTCGAAGAGAATACCGTCGAGGAGATACTAGAGATCCTTCGGAAGGAGTTCGAATAAATAAAAATTAAAAATGCCCCGACTGAGGGGAAACCAATTATTTGCTTGTTTATGGCAGAAGATAAAATGATGCGTCTTAGCCAGGTGGCGCGGATTCTGAACGTCGGTATTACCACGATCGTGGAGCATCTGTCGGCAAATGGTACTAAAGTCGAATCAAATCCGAATACGAAGATCAATTCGGCGAACATTGAATTCCTTTCGAAGGAGTTCAATTCCGCCGAGCTGCGCTCTTTTCTGACTGCCTCCCGGACAGAGGCAGCTCCCAGGGCCGAGGAGAAAGCGGAAAGCAGGGCGCAGCACAAAAGTGATTTTGACGAGATTTTATATTTCCGTACGCCGCCGCCCGGCGGGGGCAAGCCGGCCGGGACGCCTGCCGATGAATCATCCGTAGCCGGAAAAGAGGAGGCGCCCAGGGTGGAG
>JBEBSO010000416.1:0-3753 GCA_040394275.1 Telluribacter sp. | reverse complement strand
GGGGGCGATTCCCGGCTCTGGGCCATCGGCGCCTGCCTGCTCGCCACGCTGTGCGAATATGCCTCGGGCCTCTGCCTGCTTTCCAGGCTGGCGCCCGACGCTTACCGCATTATTCTCAAGAGTATCCACATGACATACCATTACCAGGCAAAAAAAGACGTGCAGGTTACCTTTTCCCTCACACCGGAGCAAATGGACGAATGGATTGTTACACCTCTGAAAACCCAGGAAAAGATTTTTCATGAATTTGCCGTAGAAGTGTATGACAGCGACCGGAACCACATCTGCACCGGGAAAGTCAACTGGCAGATCAAGAGCTGGGCGCATGTCAGAACAAAACCGTAAGCCTCCTGCGACCCGGAAAAACAGGACGGCGCCGGGGCGGCTTTCAGATTCCTTTCAGCTCCATAAACTTTTTCAGCTCCTTCCCCCATATTTCGTATCCCCTTGTATTGAGGTGTGTCTCATCCCGGGCATATTCAGGCTTTAGCCCCGTACTGTCACACAGCCATCGGTTGACATCGATGTAATCTATTCCCTCCTGCCGGCAATAGTTGACCAGGAAATGATTAAGGCTGTCTACCCGGGCGTTCCCCTCCGGATCTCCCACCTGGTACAGCGTAAGCTGCACCACCGGCCTGATCCCCTCCTGCCGGAGCTTCCCGAGGATGCGGAGGTAGTTCGTCCTGATCCTGTCCTGGCAGACCCCCATATTGATGTCATTGATCCCGCCCATAAAAAAGCACATTTCAGGGCCATACCGTAAGACCGAATAGGGCAGGTGCCTTTCCAGGTGATAGGTGGTAAGACTCGGCACCGCACTGTTTTGCAGGTCTGTCCTGCCCAGCAGCTCCATCCATTTTCCCTGGGCAGTCATGGAGTCGCCGAAAAAAACGATCCTGGCGCTTCCCTTCCATTCGATCAGCCGGTAAATCCACCTGTCGCGGAAGACGATAAGCCCCCCGGCAACCAGGAGGATAAAAACCACATTCAGCAAGACGGACAACCTGAAAAAAAGAGAGTGATTACGCATAGCCCCGGAAGTTACAGCCCGTAAAAATAGTGATTAAAGCCACATGCCCTGCCGGCAGGCACAAACAATTATAATATAAATACATTATAAATATATTTGATATATATTATATTTGCTGCTTAACTGCAGAGCATATGCGTTCAGAAAACCCCGACAAAGGCCGCGGAGCCGGCATCAACCCACACAACCGGTTCAACCGCCTGGAGACGATCCGCGAAACAAACGACCCGCCGGACCCGGATTTCCCGGAACCGGACCCGAAAACCCAGTTTATTGACGAGTATTCCAAAACGATTCTTTCCAAAACGGACAGCCCGGACATCCGGCATTTTTTGTCCATCAATCCTTACCGGGGCTGCGAGCACGGCTGTATCTATTGTTACGCCAGGAACTCCCACGAATACTGGGGGTTTTCGGCCGGTATCGACTTCGAGACAAAAATCATCGTGAAAAAAAATGCGCCCCGGCTGCTTGAAAAGCTGTTCAATTCCCGGAGCTATGTCCCGGAGGTCATTCACCTGTCGGGAAATACCGACTGCTACCAGCCGGCGGAACGGAAATTCAGGCTTACCAGGCGGTTGCTGGAGATCTGCCTTCAGTACCGGAACCCCGTAAGCATCCTGACCAAAAACGCCCTGATCCTCCGGGACCTCGATGTGCTGAAAGAGCTGGCCGCGCTGCAGCTGGTGGGGGCGGCGGTATCCGTCACCAGCCTGAACGAAACGCTGCGCCGGGAGCTGGAGCCCCGCACCGTTACGGCGCAGAAGAGACTGGAAGTGATCGGCCGCCTGCATGAAGCGGGTATCCCCGTGGGTGTCATGTCCGCCCCGGTTATTCCCGGGCTGAACGACCACGAGATCCCGCAGATCATCGGCGCCGCGGCCTCGAAAGGAGCCGGTTGGGCCGGCTATACCGTGGTAAGGCTCAACGGCGCCATCAGCTCCCTGTTTGAAGAATGGATCCGGCGCTGCTTCCCGGACCGCGCGGACAAAGTACTGAACCAGATCCGCGAATGCCACGGCGGACAGCTCAACGACTCCCGCTTCGGAGTCCGGATGCACGGAGAAGGAAAAATCGCCGAACACATCCGTCACCTGCATGCGGTAAGCTGCAGGAAATATTTCGGAGATCTCCCCGTTTTCCGGCCGGATACTTCGAAATTTGTCCGGGGAGGTCAGCTGACCTTGTTCTGAACGTACCGGTATAAAGAGAAACCGATATTGAAAACCTATATTTGCAGTTTCCAATACAACAAGATGATCAGCCCCGGCTATGGAAGATATCGGTTCCGGCTTCAACCCCGACCTGCTGCGCGAGCTCGTCAGGTATAAAATGCCCTTTGGAAAATACCAGGGCACCCCGCTTACGGCATTGCCCGTTAGCTACCTCGAATGGTTCAGCCGGAAGGGATTCCCGGAGGGAAAGCTGGGCATGCTGCTCCGTACACTGTACGAAATCCGGCTCAACGGGCTGGAGTTCCTGCTGGAGGGACTCAAAAAGCACGCATAAAAAAACGAAAAAAGCCCATGATCAATGGAAAAATCAGGATCACGGAAACGGCGCTGACCTGTGTGCGTGAGCCCCTGCACCCCTATCGCTTCAAGGGCGGCTCCGTATCGGAAGCCTGGCAGGTCCTGGCGCTGCTCGGAAGCGAATCCGGCCACCGGAAAATCGGCGTCGCTACCCAGAGCGTGCTCTGGTCGGATGCCCGGGTTTTCTTCGCACACCCGGAGGCAGGCGGCAACGCCCTCATGTATGCCCTTACGGAGCATGCGCTGGAGATGGTCAAAGGCCTGTCTTTCGACGATCCCATAGCGCTTCTTGACCACCTGTTTCCCGGGGTATGGGAATACGGGAAAAAAATTACCGGCCATCCCGATCTGAAAAAAACTTTTGCGCTGAATGCACTCGTTTCCGTCGACAATGCGGCCTGGCTGCTCTATGCCGCCGAAAACAATATTACCCGCTTTCGTGACCTGATCCCTCAGGCATATCAGGAAGGCCTGTCCCACCGTGCCGGTAAAGTGGCCGCCATCCCCTCTTTCGCTACCGGCACACCGGTCGAAAAAATAAAGCAGGCGGCCGATCAGGGCTACTTCATCATGAAGCTCAAAACGGGAGCTCCCGGGACCCAGCCGGAAATGCTGGAAAAAGATAAGGCGTTTCTTACGGCCGTTCACCAGGCGATAGGTCATTATGAAACTCCCTATACCGAAAACGGCAAAATCCCTTATTATTTCGACGCAAACGGGCGGTACGAAAAAAAAGAAACCCTGCAGCGCTTCCTGGATCATGCAAAAGCGATAGGCGCCTTTGAGCAGCTGGCGGTAATTGAAGAGCCGTTTGACGAAAGCAACGAGGAATACGTGGGGGACATGGGTGTAAGGGTAGCTGCCGACGAAAGCGCGCATACGGTCGAAGATGCGGCGCACCGGATAGCGCTCGGCTACAGCGCCATCGCCGTCAAGGCCATTGCGAAAACCCTCAGCATGACCATGAAAATCGCACAGCTGGCTTATGAAAAGAAAATCCCCTGCTTCTGCGCAGACCTGACCGTCAACCCGGTCCTGCTGGAGTGGAACAAAAACGTGGCAGCGCATCTCCCTGCCTTTCCGGGAATGACCACGGGTCTCCTGGAAGCAAACGGGCACCAGTATTACCGGGAATGGGCACGGATGGCTGCCCGGCATCCCCTGCCCGGCGCCGGCTGGGTCGAACCA
>JBEBSO010000415.1:0-3791 GCA_040394275.1 Telluribacter sp. | reverse complement strand
TAACAAAAAAATAATTTACGCATGAAGACCACCCGTCGCCTGTTTCTGACACTTCTATTCCTGGGAAGCCTGCCCCTGCTGCAGGCCCAGCACCCTGAATCCAAAGCCGGCTGGGACCTGGGGGTGCAGGCCTATTCTTTCCGCCTGTTCACATTTGCGGAGGCGTTGAAGAAGGCCGACAGCTGCGGGCTGAGGAACGTGGAAGCCTATGCCGGTCAGCGGCTGGGCGGAGGCCTGGAAGGAAGCATGGACTATAAAATGGACCAGGACAAGCGAAAGGCGGTGAAGCAGATGCTGAAGGAAATGAATATCCGGCTGACGGCTTTCGGCGTCATTACGGTAAAAGGGGAGGAGGAATGGACCCGTCTTTTTGAATTTGCCAAAGACATGGGGATCAGGACGATCAACACCGAAGCGGTGGCCGACCAGTTCGGGATCATTGCCCGGCTGGCCGAAAAGCACAGGATTTATGTAGCGGTGCATAACCATCCGAAGCCGTCCAGGTACTGGACCCCGGACAACGTGCTGAAGGTCATCGGCAGCAGCAGGTACATCGGGGCCTGCGCCGACATCGGCCATTGGGTACGGTCGGGACTCGACCCGGTGGAGTGCCTTCGCCTGCTGGAAGGCCGCGTGCTCGCCCTTCACTTCAAGGACCTGGTACCGGACGCCAATAACCCGTCCAAATACCACGACGTGGTATGGGGCCGGGGACAAAGCAAGGTGGATGAGGTGATTGCGGAGCTGAAGAGACAAAAGTTTAAGGGACCTATCTCGGCCGAATACGAGCACAACTGGGACAACAGCGTCCCGGACATCCGGGAGAGCGTCCGGTATTTCCGGGAAGCCTTCGCGCGTATCAAACCGGCGAAATAACCCGGCCGGATCAGGGATTTCCCCGGGAGCTAAATTGGGGCGGGGCTGGCGATTGAGAAGAATAGTTTTTAGTTTTGGGGAAATTTACTGACAACGATTGGCGCTGAGTACCGGTAATATACGATTGGTGTTCGGCCTGAAGCTGAAGCAGCTCAGGCTGGACAAACAGATGTCTCTGAGCGATCTGTCCCGGAGGTCGGGTCTGTCCATCTCGTATATCAACGAAATCGAAAAAGGGAAAAAGTATCCCAAATCGGACAAGATCGTGGCGCTCGCCAATGCCATGGGCGAGGAATACGACAGCCTGGTTTCGCTCAAGCTGAGCAAGAGGCTGGAACCCATATCGGCGCTGCTCGATTCCAACATCATCGGTGAGCTTCCGCTGGAGCTTTTCGGCATAGACCCTGCCACCCTGCTGGAGATGCTGTCCGACGCCCCGGTTAAAATCAGCGCTTTTATCGGCACGCTGATTGAAATCTCCAGGAATTACAACGTATCTACGGAGCAGTTTTACTTTTCTGCGCTCCGTACCTACCAGGAGATGCACGACAACTATTTTGAAGACATCGAGCTGGAGGCGGAGCGTTTCCTGTCCGGCAGGGGGATCGGCCCGGACCGGGTCTGCGATGAGGCTTACCTGGCCGACCTGCTGACCACCGGTTACGGCTACCAGATCGAGACCATCGATGAACGGAAGTATCCTGACCTCGCGGAAGTCCGTTCGCTGGCGGTGATACGGCCTAACCGCAAGCGCCTGCTGGTCAACGGGCAGTTGTCCGGGGTACAGCGTACCTTTGTCTACGGGCGTGAGATCGGGTACGATTACCTGAAGCTGAAAAAGCGTTTGTATACCACCGACCTGGCTTACGCCGAATCGTTTGAGCACCTGCTCAACAACTATAAAGCTTCCTATTTTGCCAGCGCCATCATCATCAAGCGGGCGCCGCTGGCGGAAAGGCTGGCCGCTTTCTTCGCGCAGCCGGTTTTTCGCCCGGAGCTGCTGCTGGACATGATGGAGCATTTCAACACGACCCCCGAATCATTCTGTTACCGGGTCAGCAATGTGCTGCCCAGGTATTTCGGGATCAACCAGCTGTATTTTCTGCGGTTTACCAACTTTGCCGGCCAGGACAGGTTTGACCTGACCAAGGAAATGCACATTTCCCGCAAGCACAACCCGCACGCGATCCGGGACGAGCATTACTGCAGGCGATGGGTCGCGCTGACGATCTTCCGCGATCTCAATGCCCGCTCCGAAGCCGGTAGCCGGCGAGAGGTCATTTGCAAAAGCCAGATCACCAGATACGTGGACACCTCCGATGAGTATTTCGTGATCACATTTGCCAAGCCGCTGTCCCACGATCGCCACCTGAACGTCAGCGTTTCGATGGGCATCTTTATCAACGAGGAAGCGAGAAAGCAGATCATGTTTCTCAATGATCCGGCGATCCGGCACCGGGAGGTAAACGACACCTGTGAGCGCTGCCCGCTTTTCGATTGCAAGGAGAGAGTGGCTGCCCCTATCGTGCTGCAGAGGAGGAACAAGGCCGAACGTTTGCAACGGGCCGTTAACCGGGTGATGCGGGAGACCGATAAGCCCTGAACGTCCCGGACCGGGGATAAAATCTAACTTTTTTCTAATGGGTTGCGCGCAGCGATATGGAGTCAGCCGGCTCTATCTTTGTGGTTTTACATAGTAGAACGGTTGTTCTCTCAGGTTATGGCGAACCCTTTTGAAATAGAAAGCCTGGTTGTAAGGTTGTCGACTCCATTTTATGTTTTTCTGATCGGCCTGGAAATTGTCCTGACCAACTGGCGTAGCCGGCCGGCCTATACGGTCCGGGATACCGTTACCAATTTTCTTTTCATGTTGTTCAACGGGGGGATCGATCTTGCGTTCAGGGCCACGTACCTGGCGGTATTGCTCTGGTTTTATGAGTCGGGTCCGGGTATGGCGGGCGCCATCAGCCAGGCCTGGCTGTACTGGCTGATGCTGTTCCTGGCCGAGGACCTGATTTTTTACTTCCTGCATTATTTCGATCACAAATCCAGGTTGTTCTGGGCTGTTCATGTGACGCACCATTCTTCTGAACATTTCAACCTGACCACAGGCTTCAGGTCCTCTGTTTTTCAGCCCCTGTACCGGTTTATTTATTTTATTCCCCTGGTTTTCCTGGGCTTCCACCCGGCAGATATCGTGCTGATGTATTCGGTTACCCAGATTTACGGGATTATCGTACATACGGAGCTGGTAGGGAAGCTGGGCTGGCTTGAAAATATCCTGGTCACCCCTTCGCACCACCGGGTTCATCATGCTTCCAATGTGGAATACCTCGATAAAAACATGGGCATGTGCCTGATCATCTGGGACAAGCTGTTCGGTACCTTCCAGGAGGAGCTTCCCGAAGTGGAGCTGAAATACGGGCTCACTACTCCCCTGGAAGAGGAAGGAATTACGCACACCATCTTCCATGAATGGAAGAGCATCAGGCAGGACCTGAACCGTCCTCTGCCGCTTTCGGTGAAGCTGAAGTACATCTTTTTCCCGCCGGGCTGGTCGCATGAAGGTACCGGCAAGACCGTCAGGGAGCTTAGAGAAAAGCTCGGAAAAGAGACTTCCCGCAATCTTTAATTGTTAATTTTGCTGCGCAGGCCGGAGCGGTGCTGCTGCCGTATTTTCCGGGAGTCCCGGTACAGCTGTGGCCCGGCCCGGCTGCAGAGGCATGGACAATAATGAGTTTTCGCTTGGACCCGGCACATTCTTTCCACGAACAGTTTACCGCGTGGCTTTCCCGTGAGGGCATTCCCTGGCGCAGCGTCTGCGGACAGGATACGTCATTCCCGGTGCTTGCATTGACCGGTGCCGATTCTCGCGAAAGGTGGTTTCACCTGATCGATATTGACGGCTGGCGGAG
>JBEBSO010000414.1:0-3798 GCA_040394275.1 Telluribacter sp. | reverse complement strand
CTATCATTCGACAAGCCCGCTGATCTCCGGGGCGCTGGCCGCGCATCAGCAGTTCCGGATGGTGAAGATCCTGTCCCTGAACGTGGAGTCCGGTTTTTTTACCCTGGTCGTTTCCGAAGACCAGCACCTGTTGTTCTGCAACCGCTTTGCGGCAGACAATGCACAGGAGCTCACCTACCTGGTGCTTTTTACACTGAACCAGCTGGCGATACTGCCGGAAGAGATCAAAGTGATCCTGCATGGGGAAGTGACGCCTTATTCTCCCGTATACGACGAGCTGAAGCGTTTTCTGCCGCACCTGTTTTTTGGAAAGAAAGCGCCCTCCATGCAATACGCGGAAGAGTTTGAGGAGCTTCCGGAACACCGTTACCATACGCTTCTGAATACGTTTTCCCTAGAGTAGCCCCGGCCTGAAAGTGTCCGAAACCCGACGAGTTTATGAAAAGAATCGCTTTATTTCCCGGATCGTTCGATCCGTTTACCAAGGGACATTACGACATCGTGGCAAGGGGGCTCAGCCTTTTTGACGAGATCGTGATCGGCATCGGCAACAATTCCCGCAAAGAGCGGTATTTCCCCGTAGAAGTAATGAAGGAGCTGATCCGGAAGAGCTTTGCCGGCACGGATGCCGTCCGGGTAATTACCTACGATGACCTCACCGCGAGGACGGCCCGTGAAATCGGCGCGAAATTCCTGCTGCGGGGCCTGAGAAATACCACGGATTTCGAATATGAAAACGGGATATCACAGGTCAACCGCTACGTCTACGGGGAAATAGAGACCGTATTTCTTATTACTTCCCCGCACCTGGCGCCCATCAGCTCCAGCATCATCCGGGACCTCCACCGGTACGGGCAGAACGTAGATGAATTTCTTCCCTATGCGCTGCCGGCTACCGTAGGCAACTGACCGGTTTCAGGGCTTTCGGTGTGGCTGCCGGGATCTTTCCGGGTCATAGCCTACGAAAATATTGATCCAGATAAGTCTGGACAACCGGAAGATCACCGGGAGCAGCAGGATGAATAAAGCGCTGAGCAGGCCGATGATCAGGTAGATATTCAGTTCCAGGATGACGATACAGGTCACGAATACCACGGCGGTCAGCATCACGGACAGCGCATAGCTGATGTACATGGACCCGATGTAAAACCCGGGTTCCCGTTCGAACGACTCCCCGCAGTAGCTGCATGCGGGATGCATTTTGTCAAACTCCCTGAGACGGTAGGGATTAGGGTTTGAAAAGAATTTGCCTTTGTGGCATTTCGGACAGGTATTGGTGAAAACACTGTAAAGTCTGGTACCTCTGAACATGAGCGGGAAACGGGTGGGCGCAAAGTTAAATGAAGAAAGCTTACCGGCCCGGAGCAGCTTTAGTGCCTTTTTTCAGGCAATCAAATACAAAACGGATGGAGCTGTAGGACCTGACCAGCAGCGCTTCGGCTTCCCTGGCGGTCAGCCATTCTATTTTTTCGATATCTTCTTCCACCTGCGGCGCCATCCGGGAATCATCCAGGCAGTCGGCCAGGTACCACTTGGTACGCTTGAGTATCTTGTTGCCGTTATCGTTGTAAGTATGCCAGGTCGTACAGATCTTGTCGCGTAAAGCAGTCCTGACGCCGGTTTCTTCCTCGATTTCCCTGACGGCCGCCGGGCGCGAGCGCTCCCCCTTGTCCAGCTTGCCCTTGGGCAGGTCCCAGTGTTTTCTTCTGTAGATCAGCAGGTACCGGTCATTTTTGACGACCACTCCTCCCGAAGCCTTCACAATGGAAAACTGCGATTTTATTTTTTCTTCGATCAGGGATCTGTCCGCGCAGCCCAGCGTGACCGACAGGAGCTGGTCGGACAGCTTGTTCTGAACGGCTTCCAGAACCTGCAGCGAGGCAGCCTCCGTTACATTGATGATCAGCAGGTGACCGGTAAAGGTGATCGACGGGATTTTAGTTAAACGTGCATCAACGATTTTATCAAAATGGGAAGTGTCCAGGGCCGACAGCTCCTTTTTGCCGAGAACCGTCAGCGGGTGGTCATTGATAAAAATAATCATGTGCTGATTCTGGAATTTGAATGGCAAAAATAAGTAAAAGACTTTTTTAGTCTGAGGTTATTATTTATAAATTTGTATTGGACCAACGACTGACCTACTTGGAAATTCTCATAATTTTCTCTCTCATTCTCCTGAATGGTGTATTTTCGATGTCCGAAATTGCACTTGTGTCCTCCAGAAAATCAAAACTAGAAACCGCTGCCCGTCAGGGCGATAGCAGTGCTCGCGCCGCCCTCGAACTGGCCAATTCTCCCAATCGTTTCTTGTCTACCGTTCAGATCGGGATCAACCTGATCGGGATCCTGACAGGGGTATACAGCGGCGATAAAATTACGTCCGATTTCGAAGCATTCCTGAAGCAGTTTTCTTTTATTGCCGGGTATGCCCACCCCGTTGCGGTGGGGATGGTTGTGCTTTTCATCACCTATTTCTCCCTGGTGCTGGGCGAGCTGGTGCCCAAGCGCATCGGCATGGCCAACCCGGAGGGGATCGCCAAGCTGGTGGCCGCCCCGATGAACGTCCTCTCCAGGATAACTTCCCCGTTTATTTCGCTGCTGGGCTTTTCCAGCGACCTGATCATCCGGGTTTTAAACCTGAAGCCGAGCGACAACTCGGTGACCGAGGAGGAGATCCGCAGCCTGATCCAGGAGGGCACGACGGGAGGGGTTTTTGAAGAAATCGAGCAGGAGATCGTACACAACGTTTTCCAGCTCGGTGACCGGAAAGTGGCTTCGCTGATGACCAACCGGCAGGAGATCGTATGGCTGGATATCGAGGATCCGATGGAGGAGATCAGGGACCGGATATATGCGACCAAGCATTCGGTATACCCGCTTTGCCGGGAGACGGTGGACAATGTGCTCGGCCTGGTCTACGTCAAGGACCTGATGGGTGTGGAGCTGGAAGCGCAGGAGGCGGATTTTCTCCTCGGTATAAAAAAAGAGCCGGTATACCTGCCGGAGACCAACCGGGCCTACCAGGCTTTGGAAAAATTTAAGGAAAGCAGGGTCTATTTCGGCATCATTGTGGACGAATACGGCGGTGTGATGGGAGTGGTGACCATGCACGATATCGTGGATGCGCTCATTGGCGACATTTCGGAAGCAGGGGAGTACGAGCACGAGATCACCGACAGGGGAGACGGGTCTTACCTTATCGACGCGCAGATCCCCTTTGACGATTTTATCCAGTATTTTGAGCTTAACCTTACCGAGCCTGAGCGTAAGGAGCTGGCCGGGTTCAACACGCTGGGCGGGTTTATCCTGCACATCCTGGAAGATATTCCCGAAACGGGCGAGAAGTTTGAATGGCGGAGCTTTACTTTCGAAGTGGTGGATATGGACCGCAACCGGATCGACAAGATCCTGCTCACCCGTCACGACCGGGAAGACTAGAGCCCGCCGGGATCAAAGTCCGACCAGGTCATGCTCGTCGGTGCGGATCTTTTCTTCGATGTATGCCACGATAAGATCGGCGACATCTACGCCGGTAGCCGCCTCTATGCCGGCCAGTCCCGGGGAAGAATTCACTTCCATGACCAGCGGGCCGCGATCGGACTGCAGCAGGTCCACGCCGGCTACCTTTACGCCCAGCGCCTTGGCCGCCGTCACGGCGGTGTGCTCTTCCCGCGGGGTAAGCTGTATGGCCAGCCCCGAGCCCCCGCGGTGGAGGTTGGAGCGGAAATCACCCTCTTTCCCCTGGCGTTTCATCGCGGCGACCACTTTCCCGTTGACGACGAAAGCCCTGATGTCGGC
>JBEBSO010000413.1:0-3801 GCA_040394275.1 Telluribacter sp. | reverse complement strand
ACCTGCTAAATTTCTGGATTTGGTGTCATGTAAACGGACCTGCTACATGAAAAAAGGCTGTCTTTGTAAAGGGTTCCGAAAACGATCTATTTCATATACTTTCACTTTCAAAAGTAAAATTAGATATATGCGTCAAGCCTTCAGATCGCAAAAGACGTAAATATATCTTCAATTTGCGCAAAATAAGTCAAAAGATACCGATTGCCGCTCCGAAACCGGCCGCCGCAGGAGGAAACCCGTCCGAACAATAGTACTGATTACATTTGCGGGAGTATTCATTGCAACCGGCTGCGCGGCCGGAGCCCGGGCACTGTAGCGCCCGGCGCTTCACGGTGGACGATGCGCCTTTCAAACTTATAAATATGAAGTTGAAATACCCTTTCCTGTGTCTGCTGATAGCCTGCCAGGCCGCTGTTTTTGCCCAAACGAAGGAACCCGTACAGAAAAGTATGCTGGTCTTCCCGCTACAGCCGCAGCATGCGCACGGAAGCAGCATCGTCGCCCTCCCCAACGGGGACATGCTCTGCGCCTGGTTCCAGGGAAGCGGGGAGCGCAATTCGGACGACGTCCGGATCATGGGCGCAAGATTGAGAAAGGGCGCCAAAGCATGGAGCGAACCTTTTCTGATGGCAGACACGCCCGCCATCCCCGATTGCAACCCGGTGCTTTTTTTAAATGAAAAAAATAAGCTCTTCCTCGTCTGGATCGCCGTTCAGGCCAACCTGTGGGAACAATCCATCCTCAGATACCGCACCTCCACGGCCTACAGCCAGAATGCGCCGCCTGTCTGGAGCTGGCAGGACAATATATTGCTCAAACCCAACAACCGTTTTGCCCGGGAAATCGAAGAAAAGTTTAAAGAGCTGCCGGAAACCCACGCAGGGTGGGCCGGCTATGCCCCAACGTATGACGAGATGATCGTGACGGCTTCCCGGGATGCCGCCAAACGCAGCACCGGGTGGATGACCCGGATCAAGCCTCTTCTGCTTGGAAACGGGAAGATCATCCTTCCGCTGTATTCTGACGGCTACAACCTTTCCCTGATGGCAATATCCGAAGACCAGGGCGATACCTGGCGGCCCGGCCTCCCGCTGGTAGGGAGAGGCCCCATCCAGCCGGCGCTGGCCAGGCGGAAAAACGGGAACATCGTCGCCTACCTTCGCGACAGCGGTGACGCGCCCAACCGCGTGCACATCAGCGAATCTTCAGATGAAGGCGAAAGCTGGACCCCCAGCGTCAAATCAGATATTCCCAATACGGCCAGCGTGGAGCTCCTTACCCTGAAGGACGGCCGCTGGGCTTTCCTGGGCAACGATACCGAAGACGGCCGCTACAGGATGAGCCTTTACTTCTCGGATGACGAAGGCAAAACCTGGAGCCACAAGCTGCGGCTGGAAGATCATACCGACCGGCGGGGAGGCTATTCCTACCCCTCCATGATCCAGACCAGAGACGGCCTGCTTCATATTACCTATTCGTACCATCCCGAAAAGGAAAAGAAATCGATCAAGTACGTAGTCGTGGATCCCGACAAAAACAAGCTGAACTAAAACCAGGCCCCGGGTCACCGGCCCGGGCAAATTTCCATTCATTTCAGGTTACAAATCCGTTCTATGAAAAATTACAGTTTTATCCGGGCATGGATTCTCCCTGTCCTCCTGATTTCCTTTCATTTAAAAGCACAGAAGCCCGTCTACCGGGACGTCCCGTTCCTCCAGGATTTCAGCGTCAAATATTACCCGGACAAAAAGGGGAGCAGCCTTTCCCATATAGCATCCGACCGGAACGGCGTCATCAAGGTATTGTCGTCTGACGGCCTGCTGCACCTGCGCGATGGGGCATTCCTTCATCCCGGCACCCTGGTCCCGGATGAAACCTACCGGTTCCAGAAGGACAAGAAAACCGTGTCGCTTCAGCGTTACCAAGACCAGCTCGTCTACCTGTCTGACCAGTATGTGTACAGCAATGCCTGGGCGGGCAAGCTGCTTTCCGCGCATCAGCTTCCCGGCGCGAGGCATTTTGCAGGGGGAAAAGATTTTCTTTTCCTGGTGGCAGACTCCGGCACGCTTCACCTGGTAAAAGGTGACCAGGTGCTCTGGAAAACCCCTGCCGGGCAGGTCCGGGAGATCCGCTATCACAAAAAGAACGACGTATTTTATGTACTGAGCGACCACGACCTGTATGTACTTTCACCGGCTTCCAAAAGCCTGAAAAAAGTCTTCGGCGGAAGCAGCTTCCGTTCTTTCGACTTTTCGGAAGACGGCGCCAGCGCTTATGTAGGCACCTCCGGGGGATACCTCGTAGTGGATCTGGCCAAAGGTACGCAGATCGGGAAAACCCATACCAGGGTACCGGTCTCCGACATTACCCTCGTCCGGAATATACACGGCAGGATCTGGTTCGGAACCGGCAACGGGGCCTATGCCCTGAGAGCGGATGGCAAATATGATTACTACAACGGGGAAAGATGGCTGCCGGGCAACGAGGTCGTGGATATCGCCGAGGGGCCGGACCGATCCGTGCTTGTCCTTACCGGGAACGGACTCGGGCAAATCATGTTCAAATCCATGACTCTCGCCGATAAAGCCGCTTTTTTCGATAAGCAGGTTCGTGAGCGCCATATCCGCGTAGGATTCAATTCGACATTAAGCGGCATGAAGCACGGCGATCTCAGTACCGGCTACCTGTCCGACTCCGACAATGACGGCCTGTGGACTTCGATGTACCTGAGCGGCGAGATCTTCCGCTACGCCGTAACCCGGAGCAAGGAAGCGCTTCAAAACTGCAGGGAATCACTCGAAGCCATGGAGCGATTGTATGACATCACACCGGTTGACGGCTTCCCGGCCAGGTCGTTCGAGCGCAGCGGGCACATCGGCCAGCTGGCGGATCCCGAACGCTGGCAGCACGCGTCTGCCAAAGACTGGGACTGGAAATCGACCACAAGCAGCGACGAAGTCATCGGCCACATCTTCGCATTCGGCGCTATGGCCGAGCTTGTCGATGACCCGGATCTGAAGAAGAGGTCCGTCGCCCTGATCGATACCCTGATGAGCCATATCCTTCGCCACGACATGTATCTCGTGGATTTTGACGGGAAGCCCACACAGTGGGGCCGCTGGAACCCCGAATACGTCAACAGCTTTCCTGTAATCGTCGGCGACCGTAAGCTCAATTCTTCCAACATTGTAGCCATGCTCCAGACGGCATATCATTTCACCAAAAAGGAGAAGTACAGGAAAAAGGCATTTGAACTGATGGACAAGCACGGCTATTTCGAAAACCTGATGCGGCCCATGAAAATAATCGGGTCGGCGCCGCAGGGCACAGGCGACCTGAGCGAGCTCCTGTCCGACGGCTGGAACCACTCCGACGATGAGATGTATTATATGGGCTATTGGGGATTGTACCGCTACGCCTTCAACGATACGCTCAAGAGACAATACAAGAAGGCCATCATCGACCACTGGGAGGCCGAAAGGCCCGAAAAGGAGGGGCTGTGGAACATCATGACCGCCCTGACGGGAACACCGGATTTCGATCTCAACGAGGCCATATGGTACCTGAAAGAGCATCCCCTCGACCTCATCGAATGGAACATCTCCAACAGTCACCGGGAGGACATCGAGAAGCTGGCCCCCAACTTCCGCAAACAAACGACCAAAGAAGTGCTGCCCCCGGATGAGCGCCCGGTTCAGCGGCACAATGCCAATATGTTCAGCCTCGACCGCAACGGAAAAGGAAACGGGAACGGTGAAAAAAGCGCCGGGGATATCTGGCTGCTTCCTTACTGGATGGGCA
>JBEBSO010000412.1:0-3844 GCA_040394275.1 Telluribacter sp. | reverse complement strand
GTCGTCGACCTTCGAGATGGTGAGCGGGTAATAGGCCTGTCCTTTGGGGGCAAGCGGGCCTTTTGCAAACCTTACCTTGCTGAGCTCTTCCGGGGTCATCGAGGTGACGGTCTCCATGATCGGGTCGCTGATCAGGTATTTGTCATCCTCTTTCCCGAATACGATCAGGTTGTGCGCATTGAAATGAAAGCGGTACTCTTTCGGGAAATAGGGGAGGTGAAACACACCCACCTGGCAGCCGACGGGCATACCGTTGCTTACCATTTCGTCTACATAGCGCTCTGCTTTGTTTTCGGAGCTGAATTTTTTCCGTTTGATTTCGACGCCCATGGCCTTGCAGGTGCGGCTGAAAATCGCGCCCGGCATGGTCCGGAAGGAAATGGCCGGTCCGTTGTTGATCACCAGGAAGGGGATCTGGATGTAAAAAAGGCCGGAACCCATCCCGAATGCGAGCGGTTCGGTCATAAAATCCAGTCCCTGATGACGGAGCAGGCTGGTGGTAACGCCGTTTTCACAATGGGCCGCCTGTATGTGGGAAAATTCCCTTTCAATGGTCATCCTTTGAAATTCTTTAATTCCTCCAATGATATTTCGAATGCGTCCGCATATTTTTTCAGTTTGGCATCACTCATCCCGGCAAATACGGAAGGCTTCAGGTGCCGTTTGACGAAAAACGGCCAGAAACCGGTATAGTCGGAGATGACGGGCATGTCCATCAGGCGGAGCGCCATAAAATAGTGGATGGGGCTTTTTTCGCCCCGGGCTACCGCTTTCCGGGCTTCCTCTATGCGCTCGTTTACCTCATCCCAGGCATTTTCCAGCGCTTCTATTTTTACCTGCCAGCCTGTGCTGAGCGCGGTCCCGTAGGTTCCGTCTTCTTTTTTTACATAGCAGACCTCTCTTGTGTGGCGGGAAAGCGCGCCGGGATCCTGCGGCAGATCTTCCTTTTTCATTGTTTCCGGATTAAGATCAGGGACATCATTTTGGGTTTTTCTAAAACGAACAAAAAAGGCAGCGGGCATACCGGGTCTCCGCAGCACGGCTGCTGCTGCACCCCGCTAGACTACGGTAAGCATACTGTATACGTAGGAGAACCGGGAACTCTCCGGGACGCCCAGGATAATTTTTTCGCCTTTTTTCAACCGGCCGCTGTAAAACAGCTCCTCCAGGATCAGGTATATGGAAGCGGAACCGATGTTGCCGACCGTTCCGAGGTTGGTAAACCACTTTTCAGCCGGGATCTCGAAACCTTTTTCCTTCAGGTAAGCCGCCATTTTGTCCTGGAAGTAATAGCTGGACAAATGTGGCAGGAAATAATGAAAATCTTGCGGGCCGATCCCGTTTTTCCTGAAAATATCGAGCATTTTGTCGATGCCCAGCGCGTATATTTTCTCATTCAGCAGGCGCACGTCCTGTTTGATGCTCAGCACCGATCCGGACAGGAGCGCGTCCATCGGGAAGTCCTTGTAACTTTTCAGGGTGCCGTCGGGCAGCTTTTCGGCGCCCATGTACATGCAGGGCTCCTCCGTATTGGCAAACGAAAACCCGTGTATCCAGTCCACCCGGAGGGACAGCCCTTGCGGGTTGGGCTTGTTTTCGATGAGAAAAGCGCCGGCGCCGTCCGAGAGCATCCAGCGCAGGAAATCCTTGTCAAAGGCCAGGATGGGATTCTGTTCCAGCTGGATCAGCTTTTGTACCTCGTCCTCAAACTGTTCCGAACGGAGCGATATCGAAAATTTCTCGGATCCGCTGGAGACGGCCTTCGCTCTTTCCCCGAGCTTCACCGACATGTACGCATATTTAAAAGCATGCATCCCCGCACAGCATACGCCGGCCGGAGACACCACTTCCACGTGATCGGTGTCGGGCAGGTAGCCGTGCACCATCGAGGCATGGGAAGGCATCAGCTGATCCGGGCTGGAGGTAGCGCAGCTGAGCAGGTCTACTTCCGCAATTTCCCCCGGGTTTTCGGGGAAGAGGTTCCGGATGGCCAGCGCAGCCATTTCCGCATTGCTGTGTGTGGATTTCCCGTTTTTGTCTAAAGCATAATACCGGGTTTTTATCCGGTTGTTTCTCAGCACAATAGACTTGGATTTCGACGGCTTCCCGTTGATATACCCGAGGTATTGCTCCAATTCTTCATTCTGGATAGGTGCGTTGGGCAAAAATTTCGCAATTCGGGTGATATAGACTTCAGACATTATTTATTTTTTACTTTCAACTCCACAAAAATATTCTTTTTTCTTTCTCAATTGACGCCCGGTAAACGGACGGATGAGCGGATAGTAAACGGCCAGCAGGAGAGGCGATACCACGCACAGCGCAATGAGCAGGTAATACTTGAACGCGCTGACCAGGAAACGCCTTTTCCCGGGTGTAGTGCCATTTTTTTTGATCAGGTTCGCCCAGATCAGGAACAGCCGCTTTGCCCGCTCCTCGATAAACAGGATGTCAGTGGGCACCGTGATGATCCCCAGCTGCAGGAACCCGGACTGCAGACCGGTAAAGTCGCCCGACGCCAGCGCTTCGGCGGCGATGCGTCCGAATTGCTCTGCGCTCCCGATGTCTTCCCGGCTTACCCCGGGTGTAGGGAAAATGCCCCATTTCCGGTCCTTCTTCCCATTGAGGAGCCAGTAGAGAATGGTCACCAGGCTCACGTAGTTCTGCGTCCTGTCGACGAGGGGGATATTGCCGACCAGTTTTCCGCCCGCCTTGCCGATGCTGGCTTTGATGCTTTCCTGGGCATTGAGCCACATGTTGCGGCACCCGGAGATCGTGATGACGGGAGTGTCTTTCAGCCGGCTGCGGAAGGTATCGTCCCTGAACAGCCCGCTGATGACAGGCGGCGGGGACAAAAACCAGGGCTGGTAACCCAGGACAACCAGGTCGTAACGCTCCGATGCCAGGGTGAACGGTTTTAATTCTACACCTTCTTCCAGTACTGTTTCGGGCATTTCATTGAAGAAATCGCCGGTGGGCCAGGGAAACGGGTAAGGCTTAGCCGGCTCAAGTTTTACCCGGTCAACCGCACGCTCGTCAAACGGGCGCAGGAAGTTTTCCATAATTTCATCCAGCTGCCCGGTTTGGGAAAAATTGATAGCTAATACTTTCACAGATATAGGATTTGGTCCGGAGCCGGGTACTTCAGTTCAGCTCCGCAGCATTCAATACTTTTGATTTCCTGGCGTAATTCCTGATTTCTGTCTTGAGCTCCTGGTCCAGCTTCCCGAACGCTCTCAGGATGACTTCCCGGTCTTCCGCCTTTTTCTCGTCGTAATTCAGGATCTTCGGCGCATTTTCCTGTATGATGAGCCTCAGGAACCTGAATTCGGCTTGCTCCGGGTTATCTTTTATTTCTTTTTCCAGCAACCTGGCCCCGTTCTTAAATACATTGAGCTTCTGCCCCGGTATCTTCAGCAAGTGGGCCTTCCGCATCATCAGCGTACCCCTGAAGGCGTTGGCCAGCGGAGCGGTATCCTCCTTGAGCCTGTCCAGCATGCGGTTGACTTCCGTCAGCGAATCAGACTGCAGGAGCCGGTATACTTCTTTACGGTCCTGTGCCTGCGCCTGGAAAACCAGCGCACAGATACCCGCCTGCATGAGCAGGCACCTCACTATACCTGACAAAACCATACTCCCCGCCATTAATTCTTTTCTTTCACCCGGTTATCTCTTCCGGCACTGCAGTATCGAATGATAGCTGTCGCCGATAAGCGGGTAGGTTTTGGTAACCTCGAATCCCGCTTCACGTACCAGGCCTTTCATGACTTCTATGCTGTACATCTTGCTGTTGCCGTTGGCCATGATCGTAAAATACAGCGAGGTGGCGACGAGACTGTAAGTC
>JBEBSO010000411.1:0-3846 GCA_040394275.1 Telluribacter sp. | reverse complement strand
GGAAGAATCGGTGAAATGGGGCATCAACCTCCGGCATTTCGCTGCCGGGCCGGATCTGGTCGGGGTATCTTTTGACGAAAGCAAGTCTTTTGAAGACGTCATTACCCTGCTCAACCTGTTCGCGGAGATATCCGGATTTATGGGAGAGCTGGAAATCGACGGCGAAACGGAAATTGCTTTCCCGGACCACCTTCAGCGGGCTACCCCATACCTGGCGCACCCGGTTTTCAATTCCTACCATACGGAGCATGAGATGCTCCGGTATCTCAAGAGACTGGAAAACAAAGACTTGTCGCTGGTGCATTCGATGATCTCGCTGGGCAGCTGCACCATGAAGCTGAATGCCACCGCCGAGATGATCCCGGTGACCTGGCCCGAAATCGGCGGGATACACCCTTTTGCTCCCGCAGCCCAGACGAAAGGGTACGAGACCATTACCCGGGAGCTGAGCGCCTGGCTGGCGGAGATCACCGGCTTTGCCGCCGTGTCTCTTCAGCCCAACTCGGGCGCGCAGGGGGAATATGCCGGGCTGATGGCCATACGGCGGTATCACGGGCACCGCGGGGAGCCGGGCCGGAACGTGGCCTTGATCCCTTCGTCCGCACACGGGACCAACCCAGCGTCTGCCGTGATGGCAGGTATGAAGGTGGTGGTCACCCGGTGTGACGACCATGGCAATATAGACGTGGAGGATCTCAGGGCCAAGGCGGCGCAGTACCGCGATGTGCTGTCGTGCCTGATGGTTACCTATCCTTCCACGCACGGGGTATTCGAGGAAAGCATTGTTGAGATCTGTGAAATCGTCCATGCAAACGGAGGACAGGTCTATATGGACGGCGCCAATATGAATGCGCAGGTAGGCCTGACCAGCCCGGGGCGGATCGGGGCGGATGTTTGTCATCTCAACCTGCACAAGACCTTCTGTATTCCGCACGGGGGCGGGGGCCCCGGCGTGGGCCCGATCGGCGTGGCCGCCCACCTGGTCCCGTTTCTTCCGGGCCATGTCAGCCAGTCCGGGCTTGATGCGACGGCGCCTCACCACGCTGTTTCCGCAGCTCTTTTCGGCAGCGCGAGCATCCTGCCGATATCCTATGCCTATATCGCGATGATGGGCGCCGAAGGGTTGACCAATGCAACCAAAACGGCCATATTGAACGCCAATTATCTGAAAGAAAGACTCAGCGGGCATTACGAGGTGCTGTATACCGGTGCGAACGGGAGGTGTGCGCACGAGATGATCATCGACTGCCGGCCGTTCAAGGCCTTCGGAATAGAAGCGGAAGACATTGCCAAGCGGCTGATGGACTATGGATATCATGCCCCGACGCTGTCCTTCCCCGTGGCGGGTACCCTGATGATCGAGCCTACCGAGTCGGAATCCAGGGCGGAGCTGGATAACTTCTGCGACACGCTTATCGCCATCCGGGAGGAGATCCGGGAGGTGGCGGACGGGGAAGCCGACCGGGACGACAACGTACTGAAAAAAGCGCCTCATACTGCCAGGGTGGTGCTTGCGGAGCAATGGGACCGCCCGTACAGCCGGGAGAAAGCCGCTTTCCCGCTGCCTTCACTTCGTTTTCATAAGTTCTGGCCAAGCGTCAGCCGGGTGGACAATGCCTACGGGGACAGGAAGCTGGTGTGCGCCTGCCCGCCGGTGGAAGAATATGCAGGCGCCGGGAAATAACGGGCCGGTTGATATAGGTGCATGAATTAACTGATAGATATACATGATAAAAAGTGATTTTGTTGAAGAGCTGAGGTGGAGGGGAATGCTACATGATATGATGCCCGGAACGGAAGAACAGCTGCGCCGGGAGATGACCGCAGGATATATAGGTTTCGATCCCACTGCTCCCTCTCTCCATATAGGTAACCTGGCTACCATCATGCTCCTGGTACATTTTCAGCGGGCAGGTCACAAGCCGGTTGCGTTGATAGGCGGGGCGACGGGGATGATAGGAGACCCCTCTTTTAAAGCCTCCGAGCGGTCTTTTCTTTCGGAGGAGACCCTTCGCATCAACCAGGAAGGAATACGCAGGCAGCTGGAGCATTTCCTGGATTTTGACTGCGGGGAGAATTCCGCCGAGATGGTCAACAACTACGACTGGTTTAAGGACATCAGCTTCCTGCAGTTTCTCAGGGAGGCCGGTAAGTTTCTGAGCATCAACTATATGATGTCGAAGGATTCGGTTAAAAAGCGCCTCGAGACCGGGATTTCGTTTACGGAATTTTCCTACCAGCTGCTGCAGGGCTACGATTTTTACCATTTATATAAAACGAAAAACGTCCGGCTCCAGATGGGAGGCTCCGATCAGTGGGGGAACATCACCACCGGTACGGAGCTGATCCGCCGAAAGGAAGGGGACGAGGAGGGCTACTTCAAGGCCTACGCGCTGACTACGCCGCTGATTACCAAATCGGACGGGACGAAATTCGGTAAGAGCGAAGGGGGAAATGTCTGGCTGGATGCGGAAAGGACGTCTCCGTATGAATTTTACCAGTTTTGGATCAACCAGTCGGACGAAGACTGCCATCGCCTGCTGCGGGTGTTTTCGCTGCAGTCCAGGGAGGAGATCGAAGCGATAGAAGCCGCGCATGCAGAGGCCCCGCACCTGCGGTCGATGCAGAAGGCGCTGGCCAGGGAAGTGACCACGAGAATTCATTCGGAGCGGGGCTATGCGCTTGCCGTAAAGGCTTCCGAAGTTCTTTACGGCAAGGCAACGCTGGAAACCCTCCAGCGTATTGCCGCAGACGAGTTTGCGACTATTTTTGCCGGGGTACCCCAGACGGAGATGAGCCGTGCGGACTGGGAAGCCTGCGTCAATGTGACCGACCTGCTTTCCATCGCCACCCGGTCTGAAGTATATGCGTCGAAGGGAGAGGCGCGTCGTGCGATCCAGCAGAACGCGGTGGGGATAAACAAAGTGAAAGTGAGCGGGGCGGATCAATCGCCTGCAGATTTCGGGCTGCTTCAGGGAAGCTACCTGGTCGTGTCGAAGGGAAAGAAAAATCACCTGATCAAGGTAATCGGCTGAGCGGTCTGCCGCGATGAAGATTGCCGGCGCGGGATCAGGATTTCCGGCTGGACCGCATGGCCTTTACATGGCTGATCTGCCCGTCGTTTTCGAATTCTTTATATTCGTCGGATCCCATGGCGTACAGGGCTACCCTCCCCCTGCCGTCGCTGTGTATCCCCCATCCATAGCGCTTGCAGAGCGGTGAGGCGCGCAGGCAGGCCTGGCCTTTCGAAAAAAACTGCTCACGCGCCGTTTTCAGCATGGAAGCAGGTACCTGCTTCCGCCGTGCATACACGCTGAAAATCACATCGTCAGACGTATACTCATAGGGGTGACGGGAGATCATCTCAAATTGCAGGCCGGCTATCGTAGGATCGTCTCCTTTCAACGGCGGGATTTCCGCAGACGGTACGGGGCAGTCTTCCGCGACGCTGATGAACGTGTCCGTATAGTTGGTCGTATGTATCCTGTTCATGGGGCCGGTATGGTTTGACGTGAAATTATCCGTTATCCGGATAAATGACAAATTTTCGCTATTTTTAACAATGTCCCTTTTTTAAACGCCTTTTCCCTTCCCGATGTTTTCCGGGTCTTCCAAAGACAGGTAACGGGAGAAAATCCCGTGAATGGTTTCTTCCACAAAAGGTTTGGTAATAAAGTCGTTCATTCCTGCTTTCAGGCATTTTTCGTGGTCTTCCTTTACATTGGCGGCAGTCAGCGCGATGATGGGCATGCCGGAGGCGCCGGGCAGGCCGCGGATGAGCACCGTGGCCTCAAGGCCGTTCATCACGGGCATCTGTACATCCATCAGCACCAGGTCCGGAAGCTC
>JBEBSO010000410.1:0-3871 GCA_040394275.1 Telluribacter sp. | reverse complement strand
GCTTCCGGCAGCGCAAAAAAATACCTTATATCACAGCCGCCCTGCTGGCGGCAAGCACCTGCTCATAGTACTGCTCGTACCTGGGCAGCACCTTTGTGATGTCAAATTCCTTCGCGCGGGCCAGTGCATTGGCTTTAAACACCGGCAGGTGATCTTCCCGAAGTATATAGGCGGCATTTTTTGCCATTTCATCGGTATTGCCCAGCTCGCTGAGGAACCCGGTGACCCCGTTTACGTTCAGCTCCGGAATCCCCCCGACATTGGTCGTGATCAACGGGACCTCACAGGCGAGCGCTTCCAGGGCGGCAAGACCGAAGCTCTCACTTTCGGAAGGCATCAGGAACAAATCTGCCACCGACAGCACCTCTTCGATGGCGTCCAGCTTCCCCAGGAACCTGATGTCCTCGATCATGCATACCTCACGGGCTACTTTTTCTATCCTCGCCCGCTCCGGCCCGTCGCCTATCAGGAGCAGCTTGCTGGGCACCTCCTGCCGCAGCTTGCAAAAGATGCTGATGACGTCGTCGATGCGTTTGACCTTTCTGAAATTTGACGTATGCACGATCAGCTTTTCGCCGTTGGGGCAAATGGCCAGCTTGAAGTGATCTTTCTTCTGCTTTTTAAAGCGCTCCAGGTCGATGAAGTTCGGGATCACCTCGATGTCTTTCGAGATGTTGAAATGCCGGTAGGTATCCTGCTTCAGGAACTCCGATACCGCCGTAATTCCGTCCGACTGGTTGATGCTGAAAGCCACCACGGACTCATAGCTTGAATCCTTGCCTACCAGCGTGATGTCCGTGCCGTGCAGGGTCGTTATGACGGGTATATTAATCCCCATACCCGCCAGGATCTGCTTGGCCAGGTAGGCAGACGAAGCATGCGGGATCGCATAATGCACATGAAGCAGGTCCAGCTGCGTATACTTGGCCACATGCACCATCTCGCTCGACAGGGCCGTTTCGTACGGGGGGTATTGAAACAAGGGATAAGTAGGGATATTTACCTCATGGTAAAAGAGATTTTCGTTGAAGAAATCGAGTCGCGGCGGTTGGGAATATGTAATAAAATGCACCTGGTGACCTGCTTTGGCTAAAGCCTTGCCGAGCTCGGTTGCAACGACTCCGCTTCCTCCGAAAGTAGGATAACATACTATTCCTATTCTCATTATATATCTAAAATTAAGATTTGAAAGGCAATAAGAATCTATTTGCCTACTTTTGATTCTGAAACACAAAATCCGCCGGTTTTATTCCATCCCAAGTCAAAAAGCTTTTTCAAACCCTTTTTTTAAGAAAAGAAATTGAGAAGGAAACCTACGTCCGAAGACTTTTTCCGGGGTATCCTGCGGCTGGTTCGCGTCAACAATCTCCTCATCATCGCAGCGACCCAGCTTTTGGTCCGCATCTTCCTGATCGGCCCGAAACAGGATTTCGTGGCCATTCTCTCCGACTTTTCGCTTTACCTGATCATCCTGTCGACCCTGTGCATCGCCGCCGCGGGCTATATTATCAATGACTACTTCGACGTGAAGATAGACATCGTCAACAAGCCCGGCCGCGTGATCATCGGCCGTTTCCTGAAAAGAAGGGCTGCCATGGGAGCGCATCAGCTCTTAAACATTGCCGGTGTGGCGCTGGTAGCGCCGGTAAACCATTGGATCCTGCTCATCAACGTCTTTTGTATTACGCTGCTGTGGTTTTATTCCGAAAGGTTCAAGCGGCTGCCGTTTATCGGCAATGTCCTGGTAGCCCTGCTTACGGCGCTGTCGGTATTTCTGCCGTCCGTACATTACCCGCAAAACCGGAACCTGGTGGTTATTTTCGCCGTTTTTTCGTTTTTTATTTCCCTGGTAAGAGAGGTAATCAAGGACATGGAGGATATGCGGGGAGACGAAGCCCACGGCGCAAGGACATTACCCGTTTCCTGGGGACTGCAACGCACCAAATTTATCCTGTACGTGCTCATCATCACATTTGTATGCGTGCTGCTCAACCTCACCCGCCCGCTTCAAAACGTCGTATTTGCCGCGTTGGTCGAAGCGCTGCTTTTCCCGATCGGGCTGCTCGCCTACTGGCTTTACAAAGCAGATACCCGCCGGGATTTTTCAAGGCTGAGCACGCTATGTAAAATCATCATGCTGCTCGGGCTTTTCAGCATGATCTGGGTTTGAATTTTCGGTATATTTGACCCCTGTACTCTTAACTGCAATATTTATGAAAAAAATCACATCCACCATCATCATTCTTGTGCTTTGCCTCGCAGTGCTCGCTCCTGCGTCTGCGCAGCAGTGCCTGGGCGTCACCATTAAGGAAGGAAGCGGGGCGGAAATGGCCTCCTACAACGGCAAGGGAAAGCCTGACGGCACTGTACGGTACAAGTATACAAAGATCACCAACAGCGGCGGAACTGTCGTTGCCGACGTTTCGGTAGAACATTTAGATGCAAAGGGCAAATCCACGGGCGTGCACACCTACCAGATGCGGTGCAACGGGAACGAAATCCTGGTGGACGGCTCCTCGCTGATCAACGAAGAGCAGAAAAAGGCTTTCAAGGATTACCGGATGAAATTCACCTCCACCGACATAGTGATCCCCCAGAAGCTTTCCGTCGGGCAAACGCTCGGGGATGCCTCCGTTAAGGCCGAAGGCGGACCGGACGGGCAGCCCAATATGTTCAGGCTGACTGTCGACAACAAGAACCGCAAGGTAGAAAGCGAAGAATCCCTGACCGTGCCCGCAGGCCATTTTAAAGTATATAAGATTACCTCTGATATCTCCTCGGTCATCCAGATGGGATTCCCGATCAGATTCCAGTTCCAGTCGGTGTCCTACCGGGACGCCGGTACGCTGTGGGATATCCGGTCCGAGACCTATTCCAAAGGAAAGCTGATGGGATACACCGAGCTTACCAGGATATTTTAGCCGGCCTCTAACCGGCAAAGCAGGCCTGTTCTGCCGGTGGCCGAAACCTATTAAACCAATTTGATGCGTCATATTGCCATTTTTGCTTCCGGATCGGGAAGCAACGCCGAAAAAATAGCCAGGTATTTTTCTGACCGGGAAGATGTGGAAGTCACCCTGATCCTGACCAACAATCCGCAGGCCGGTGTCATTGCAAGGGCCAGGAATCTTCATATCCCTGTGCTGGTATTTGACAGGACCTCATTCTACCAGTCGGACCGGATTCTCCGCCTGCTGACAGACCAGGAGATCGATCTCGTCGTTCTCGCCGGGTTTATGATGCTCATTCCCGCCTCACTGGTCGCCGCCTTCCCCGACCGGATCGTCAATATCCATCCCGCCCTGCTCCCGAAGTACGGCGGCAAGGGGATGTACGGGCATTTTGTACACGAGGCGGTGTTCCGCAACAGGGAAACCGAAAGCGGGATCACCATCCATTTTGTAAATGAGCGGTACGACGAAGGAAATATCATATTCCAGGCATCCTGCCCGGTAGAAGAGGCGGATACGCCGGAGGATATTGCGGGCAAGGTGCAGGCGCTCGAGCATCTTCATTACCCGGTAGTGGTCGGGCAGGTGCTCGAAAAATTATAAACGGTACCGTTACCGGGGCTGCAAAAGCGTCGGGGCAGGTTACCTGCGTAACCTGCCCCGACGTATGACTGTGCGGCAAAGCCGTGTTTAAAGCCCCTCGGCCTTCAGCACCTCGGACACCTTGGCGGCCGCCTCTTTGAACTCGATGGCCGAATATACTTTCAGGCCGGATTCGTTAATGATCCTGGCGCCTTCCTCCGCGTTGGTTCCCTGAAGACGAACGATAATCGGTACGGGTATTTCCCCGATCACTTTATACGCCTCCACAATCCCCGCAGCCACCCGGTCACATCTCACGATACCACCGAAGATATTGA
>JBEBSO010000409.1:0-3871 GCA_040394275.1 Telluribacter sp. | reverse complement strand
TCTGAATGTCAGCTAAATTTACATGATCAACCCGGCAGCGCTAAGGCGCGCCAGCCCTGATAAAAATCATAAATTTTCAAGGTTTTCAGACACCGGCAGGTATCGCCGGGCGGGGTTTAGTCAAGTGGTTGGAGGGAGCGGCCGTTCAGGCCGCTCCCTCCGGCATTAGTTTGCTTTCTTCAGGAAGGCGATCAGGTCGGCCAGTTCTTTTTCAGTCATGGTTTGTTCCAGGCCGTCCGGCATCAGGGATATCCCCGGGTTGGACAGGGTTTTGATGTTGCTGCGGAGGATGGATACTTCCGTCGAGAAAGCCGTTCTTAATGTCAGGCTGTTTTCGGTTTCCGCCACCAGCCACCCGGATACGGTTTTGCCGTCCTTGCTTTCCACCGTCAGCGCCTGGTAGGCCGGGTATACTTCATAATTGGGGACGATGACGTGCAGCAGGATGGCATCGGCCGGCTGGTTGCGGATACCCGTGAGGTCAGGACCTACGTTGCCGCCCTTGCTTCCCGCATAGGTATGGCAGGCCGAGCATGCCCGTTCGAAAACGGCTTTCCCGTCGGCAGCGCTGGCCGGGCCGGCGAGAATTTTCTTGTACCGCTGGTAGACCTCCATTCGTCCCCCGCTTTCCAGGTCGTTGAAAAATACTTTTGCCTGTTCGCTTATCGAGGCATCTTTATGCTTAATGAGCCGCTGCCTGTCCATGGAGGCGATTTCTGCGGGTGCTATGGTGTTGTTGCGGATGGCTTCAAACAACACGCCTATGAATGTCGTATTGGATACGAGCGCGGCGACTACCGATGACTTCAGCCTGGGCGTATAGCCTGACCATACCTCTTTCCTTGTGAGGAACCCGGCTCCTCTTGCGTCACCGATGCGGCTGATAGAGGAGACCGCTTCCAGCTGAAGCTCCGGCGGGTTGCGGTTATCGATCAGCTTTTCCAGTACGCTTCCGCTGCGCTCATAGCCGGTGTATCCCAGCAATGCCGCTGCGCTGATCCTGTCATTGGGAGGCGTAGCCGGGTTCAGCGCGCTTTTTGCCGCCTTGTCCAGGAAGCTTTCCAGCGTTTTTTGTTCGGCGGCTGTGGCGTTTTCCCCGGTCAGGAAGTAAAGCGGCGACTGGTTGTTTTTGATTTCTCCCCGTTTGGCGATTCCTTCCGAAAGCCCGAGGACCGTGGATATCTGCCAGCCTGAGCCTGTTGTGCTGTTCATCGCATCAAACAGGAGCTCGCGGCATTGGGCGATGGTAGCGGTATTGCCTAAAAGCCTTCCCATTTCCTGCATCACCAATCCGAAAGCTTTCGGGTTGGCGTTTTTCTTTTGCCTGAAGGCCGTCATAAATTCGGATTCCCGTCCGGCAATGCCGCTCAGAACGGCGTTTCTTACCCATTTGTCCGCTCCGTCGCGTGCGGCGATGGTGGCCAGCGCACCGACTACCTGCCGGCCCTGCAGGGACCCCAGCGTGAACGAGGCATTGTAACGGACCCGTGCATTGGGGTCGTTAGCAGCCCCGGCGACGGCCCCGATCAGGGAAGGTGCCTGCTCAGCAGCAGCCAGGGCCAGCAAAACGGCCTGTTCCCGCATGCCGGGCTGCGTATCGCGGAGTGCGGCTTCCAGGGTAGGGGTGTCCAGCGATCCGAGTGCGTGCAGCAGCCAAAGGGCCTTCGTCCGGCTTTCGGGCAGGGGCGCTGTTTTGGCGACCTGCTTCAGCGCACCGGCTGCAGCGCTGTTTTTCTTTTCCAGCAGCAACCTGAAGGCGGTTTCCCTTTCCCATTCATTGGCAGACTTCAGTGATTTCAGCAGCGCATCATCGGTAGTAAAGGCGCTTTTTGTCCGGGCCGGCATTGCTGTCCCTTTGAAGTCTCTTTTTACAATCCTATAAATGCGGCCGTCAGTTTTCCCGCTTTCGAAATCGAGCCCCCCACGGGCTTCTTCCGGAACATAGGAGGGATGGTCGATGACCTTCCTGTACATGTCGGCGAGATAAAGCGCCCCGTCCGGTCCGTGGTTCAGGAAGACAGGCCGGAACCATTCATCCGTGGAGGCCAGGAATTCTTTGCCTTTGTAGGGCAGGGATGAGGTGAAGGACGGGCCGTCGGGAGTCATGACCTGGCGTTGTACAAGGTTTTGCGCCGGCTCGCAGATAAATGCATTGCCTTTGTGCGCCGGTGTAAGCCCCGTGCCGTTGAAGATCAGCAGGCCGCACGCCGAAGTAAAAGTCCCGGTATGGGACAAACCCATCAGCTTGGGAATGAATTCGGCCGTCACTACGGCCCCGCTGATCGGGTATACTACGGCATCCGCTTCCACCTTCGACACGTTCTGGTAGGTTTCGGAAAAGGGCAGGAGCGGGTTGCGGCTCAGGTGCCAGGGCTCCAGCATGATCTGTTGAACGGGATGGCGGTTGGAGGTGCCGAACCGCCGGCCGTACGGATCGAAAGCCAGCCCGAACTGGCTCCTTCCCCCGGTGCTCTGGAACTCGAAAGTTTCGGGGTTAAACCGACCGTCCGCCGCTTTGAAGGATACCGCCGGCCGGTCCGGGTGCAGGGGAGAGGTGATGTTGCCGTTGTTGAGGCCGCTGGTCACATATACCCATCCGTCAAGCCCGAGAATAGGGTGGCTGACCCGGATCTGGGCGGTTCTGTCGGAGTTGAACCCGGTAAGCACGATGTCTTTCCGGTCGGCAACCCCGTCGCCATCGATATCCTTGAAGTAGTAGATATGGGGTGCGCAGGTGACGAAGACCCCGCCCTTCCAGGGAAGGATCCCGTTGGGGTAGGTGAGGCCGGTGACGAACTCGGTCCGTTTGTCGTAAACCCCGTCGCCGTCCGTATCTTTGAGCAGGGCAATGCGCCCGACGGGAGGAGCCACGGAGCCGTCTATCGGGTCCGGGTATCCCCTGTCTTCCACCACGTACATCTGTTGATTTTCGTCAAATGCAAAGGCGACGGGGTCTATGACAAGGGGCTCGGCAGCCACCAGCTCGATGCGGAGCCCGGGTTCAAGCCGGAAGCTTTCCAGCGCTTTTTTCAGCCGGGTAGAGTCATTGTAAATTTCCTGCGGAATCCCGGGCTCTTCTTCGCGGGGCACCGTCAGGCTGGCAAATACAGCCAGCAGAACGGCCAGAAAAAGGGGAATTCCGAATTTGTATTTTTTTATTGTCCTGGGCATAGATCAAGGTCGTTTAAACTGACAGCGTTTGCGTAAGGCTTATTTTTCAAACGGATTGTCAATAATAATCAAATCTTCGATGACTTTACCTTCCTGTACGAACCTGGCCAGGGTATATACCTTGCCATCTTTGCCTACGGCAATGGAGTTGACATAAGTAGGTATTGTCCCATCCTCGTAGAAGATCGGGCCGTGATCGGTATATTCTCCCCGGGGAATGTTGAATGTCACAAGATGCAGGTTTTCAAGTCCTTTGGCTGCGCCTTTTGCAATATTATCAGCCCCTTTCAGCCGTTTGCCGTTTTCGTAAACCGGGCCGCCGGTGAGATAGTAGATGGTTTCACCGTCCGGGCCCAGGATAAAGCCGAGGTACCCGTAGCTGAACTGGTCGCCCATCCCGCTGCGCCTCGAAGGTTCGGAAGTGATGCGTTCCACGATTTCGATCTGTTGCCTGCGGGGGTCAAACCTGAACAGGTATCCCGAGTTGCCGTGTACCCCGTAGGCTACGTTTTCCTTCGGATACCAGAATATTTTCCGCCAGTTGTAGCTCATGTTGCCCGGGCGGGTAAAGTCGAATTTGCCGAAATAATCCAGGCGCAAGTCTACCTCTTTCAGTGTATCCAGCACCTGTGTATCCGGGTGGTAGGTGTAGATATCGCCTTCCGAAACCGAAAAATATACGGATCCCGTATCGGGATCC
>JBEBSO010000408.1:0-3902 GCA_040394275.1 Telluribacter sp. | reverse complement strand
CCGGCCCGCCCTTTTCAATAACACCGGTGACTATGGACACACCCCGCAGCATACTCAAAAAATACTGGGGATATGACGCTTTCCGGCCCATGCAGGAGGAAGCCATCCGTTCGGTACTCGACGGGCACGATACCCTGGTGCTCCTCCCGACCGGCGGTGGAAAATCCGTTTGCTTCCAGGTGCCCGCCCTGGCTATGGAGGGCATTTGCATTGTCATCAGCCCGCTGATTGCGCTGATGAAGGACCAGGTAGAGCAGCTTCGCAAAAAAGGCATACAGGCCTCGGCCATCCATACCGGCATGAGTAAAAGGGAAATTGATATCACCCTTGACAACTGCATCTACGGGCATACGCGTTTTTTATATGTTTCCCCCGAACGGCTTCAAACCCCTATCATGATCGAGCGGGCGAAAAAGATGAACGTCTGCCTGCTGGCCGTCGATGAAGCCCATTGCATATCGGCATGGGGATATGACTTCCGCCCTCCCTACCTGCTCATCCCGGACTTCAGGGAGCTGCTGCCCGGTGTTCCCGTGATGGCGCTCACCGCTTCCGCAACACCCGGGGTCAGGGCCGATATCCGGGATAAGCTCCGGATGAAAGGGCAAAGTACCTTTATGAGATCTTTTGCCCGTGCAAACCTGTCGTACGCTGTCCTTAAAGAAGAAAACAAAGAGCAAAAGCTCCTTCATATCCTGAACCGCATCCCTGGAAGCGGTATCATCTACGTCAGGAACCGGAAAAGGACCCGGCAGATTTCGGATTGGCTCAATAGCCAGGGAATTCCCGCAACCTACTATCATGCCGGGCTGCCGCTGAAAGAACGCAGCGACAAGCAGGCTTCCTGGATTTCCAGCCGCGTGAGGATTATCGTGGCCACCAATGCTTTCGGAATGGGAATCGATAAGCCCGACGTCCGGATAGTGGTGCACCTGGAGCTTCCCGACAACCTGGATGCCTACTACCAGGAAGCGGGAAGAGCGGGGCGGGACGAACACAAGGCCTATGCCGTCGCGCTGTATGACGATAAAGATCTGCAGGACCTCGAAGTGCTTGTTGCCATGAAGTACCCCGCGCCCGAGCTCATCCGGCAGGTCTACCAGGCGCTGGCCAACTACTACCGGCTACCGGTCGGCTCGGGGGAAATGTCCGGCCATCCTTTCGATATCGGGAACTTCGTAAAAACCTTCGACCTCCCTGCCCGGGAAACTTTCTATGCGCTCAAACTGCTGGAAAATGAAGGCCTTATCCAGGTAACGGATAACTTCAACGTCCCCTCCAAAATTCATTTCGTCGTAGACAACAGCCAGCTGTATGACTTCAGGCACCGGTACCAGGAGCTGGACAAGTTTGTTCAGATCCTGCTGCGGCTCTATGGCGGGGAGCTCTTTACCGACTTCGTCAAAATCTCCGAAAAGGAAATCGCCTCCGCTTTTTTTGCCAGCGAAGACGAAGTGGTGAAATTCCTCCATTTTATGGCGGAGAGAAATATCATACTTTTCGAAAAGAAAATCGACCAGCCGCAGCTTACCTTCCTGACCCCGCGTTTTGTTGCGGAAAATCTTCCGCTCAACTGGCGGCACATACAAACCAGGAAAGACGGCGACCTGTCCAAGGTCCATGCCGTGATCAACTATGCCGTCCACCTGAAACGCTGCCGGACACAGCTTCTTCTCGATTATTTCGGAGAAAAAAAATCAGTGCCCTGCGGCATCTGCGACATCTGCATCGCCCACCGGAAACAGGCCACCGGTGACGACGAGGCGGAAGAGTCCGTCCTGAAGCAGCAGGTACTTTCGGCCATCAGCGAAGCCGGAGCCATAAGCCCCGACGAGCTGTGCCGGCGGCTCGACGCGGACAGGCCCCTGGTCCTGGCTGCCATCCGCCAGCTGCTCAGGCAGGAGGAGATCAGCTACGATGAAACGGGAAAGCTAAAAGAAGAGCATTGATCCGCACCGGCTGCAGTTTTTCAGGGCAATTCCCTGGAAAGCAGCTTCAGCACCCAACCGGACAGGGTCTGGGAAACAGAGCCGGCCACTGCCCGGACTTCCTTCCTGTAAAAATCCCCTTCCTCACCGGAAGCATCTCCCAGGATCTCCTGCTTCTTTACCTTTTCGGTTGACTTCCCGGCACGGGCTGCTTTCCGCTCAGAAAGCTTTTTCTGGGCCACAAACATATTCTGCGAATACCCGGTTGCACCTGCCTGAAGACTCAGCAATACCAGTATGAAGAATATTTTAAGCTTTTTCATAGTCGTCACGTTTTAGTCTGATGATTGTTCCGGCCAGCTTTTGATCCTGCGAAGATATGGGTTTTATTAGGTATTATGCAATACATAGTACCTTGTTTTTTTGTTAAAAAGTTTTAAAAAGCCGGGAAATGCCGGGAAACATTGCCATCGATGCCTCTTTTCGTCAGATGCCGGTCCCGGGGGAAGGGTTGCCTGGCGACCTGAAAAACAATCCCCCGCCTTCCTTCCTACCGGGATGCGGCGCCGTCTCTCCTCAGCCGCCGGTTGAGCAGGTACAATACAAAACCGGTAAGTACTATCCCCAGCCCGATGACGGATTCGGCCGGCTTCTCGTAGCAGACGTAGCCCATGATAGCTAGGTTTACCGCCAGGAATCCGAACGGCGTAACGGGGTAACCCCATGCCCGGTAGGGCCGCGGCAGACCGGGCTTTCTCCAGCGCAATACCACTACCCCGGCAACGGTCAGGCTGTTGATAAGCAGAAGGGTGAAGGTAGTATAAATGATCACCTGCTCAAAAGTCGACGTATATATGAAAAGCAAGGTTACCGCCGTCTGGAATAAAACGGCACGGAAGGGCGTTCCGGACGACGACGCTTTCTCCAGCACAGCCAGCACAGGGTAGTCGGTGCCCATCGCCTGTACAACCCTTGCCCCGATAAATATCATCGCGCCGATGGTCGACAGCATCAGCATGGCTATAACCAGGGAAAGCAGGCGGCCGCCTTCCTCACCGAATAACCGCAGAGCGGCGATATAGCCTATTTCTATTTTCCCGGCCAGTTCCCCGGCAGGTACCAGGTACAGAAAAACATAATTGAGCAGCCCGTAAAGCACCATCACGAGCGCGGTGGCATATATGAGTGCGGGCGGAAGGTTCTTCCCGGGACTGCGGATCTCCCGTACAAAATAAGCCGCCGCATTCCAGCCGGTATAGGCAAATGATACGTACACAAGCGCAATGAAATAGGGAGGCGTTGCCATTTCCGCCAGCGCCCCCGGCCCGGGCAGAAGGTCGAGCTCCCTGTGATCCGGTGACAAAAGGCCCGCCACGATAAAAAAAACAATGACCAGGATTTTGACACCGGTAAAAAAATTCTGAAAAAGATGTCCTCCCTTCCCGCTGTAGCCATGAATGGCCGCTATCGCAATGACGGCTCCCGCACCCAGATGAACGGTATCTACCCGATCTGCCGCCGGAGCGGCATATTTTGCAAAGGCCATGGCCGCCAGGGCAGTCGGTGCGGCGAACCCGGCCACCAGCGATACCCAGCCCGCTACAAAGCCGGCAGACGGGTGATAAATCGCCGACAGGAAGTGGTATTCGCCCCCGGACCTGGGCAAAGCCGCACCCAGCTCCGCATAACAAAATGCGCCGGCCAGGGCAACAACCCCGCCGATGACCCATAGCATGAGCAGGGCAAAAGTGGTATGTATGGACACGACCTGGTAGCCGAGAGAAGTAAACACCCCGGTACCTATCATATTGGCGACAGCAATCAGCATCGCCGTCATCAGGCCGATCGTACCGGAGCCCGCCGGGTGTTTCATGGAGAACGGGTTTTAGCTGGAACTGGCATACTTTTTCTCCCGAAGTTAAACCCGAAAAACAACACAAACAAAATCGTCCGGCTGCAGAAGCTGCCGGACGA
>JBEBSO010000407.1:0-3905 GCA_040394275.1 Telluribacter sp. | reverse complement strand
GGTCCTCCGTTGCTTCCGGGTGCGTATCCGCAGCCGCGGTGCCTTCCCGGGAAATATCTTCATCCTTTTTCCGGAAAAGCCCGAAAAGCTTTTTGCGTAGTAACCCGAAGAAGAGTCCGGCGCCTATGAGGAGCAGCTTGCCGTACTTGAGCAGCAGGGCGAGTACGCCCGCTTTGGCCAGCACTTTTCCCGCCACCAGTCCGCCGACTGTATAGGCGGCTACTTCGTCGATGCCCGGGTCAAAGTCGATGTAGCGGCTGCCTTCCCTGAATTTGGCAATGTGAATAATGTCGGGAATGTGTCGCCTGATTTCTCCGATCTGGTCAATGGTACCCACCGCATTGAGGCTGAGGATACCCCGCCTGCCGAGGATGCGTACGTCATAATTGAGCGTGGTATCTGCCGCCTCACCGAATTGAATGGATTTGGCCCAGTGCAGGATATTATTCTGTTTGTCGTAAAACGGTTTGGAGGCCCATCCGAGGATGTGTATCTCTTTGTAACCTTCCTTTGCGCGGGCTTCGTTGTTGGCCTTTTCACCCCCTTTTATTTCGTCCATCAGCTCGTCATAATCGATCTGGTCTGCATCTTCGTCTTTTACGAAGCCGGTGTTTTCGTAAGTGACCACGAAAGCCCAGCTGTCCGGGCTGGCAATAGTGTAGCCCTGTTTCACGATCATGCCGAGCAGCCCCTCCGAACGGGGATTATTCCAGAGGTCGAAAACTACGAATTCGGCATCTTCCCTGGGCATAAACTTATATCCTGCAGGTACGTCCAGCTTTACTTCTTCACTGATGTCGACGGTGCCGGTCCGGTACGCGATCTGCTGATCGCGCGAAAGCAGGTTTTTGAGGTATTCTTCTGTGTTGCCGGTACCGATGGTAGTGTCTGTCTGCGCAAAAATGAGCGGGGAAATGAGGAGGAACGCGAATACCGGGCTTAAAAATTTCAGCATGATAAAGAGGATTTGAAGGTGTGTTTTTTGTAAAAGGCGGGCGGTCCCCGATTCTTCCCTTTTTCTGAAAAAATACCTGTAATGTTTCCGGATGACCACAAAACTGTTCCGGTATACAGGTTTCCCTATACCTAAATACAGGTATTCCTCTATTTTTAACCCAGGGGTATATCTTGAAATTTGCAGATACCTCAGTGAAATAAAGAAGCTTACCGGCTTTCAGGGATCCCCGGATTTCTCTTCACCCGGATACCCGGTCCCGGAGCGACGGGCAGGGGACCGGCCACTGAGCCTTAACTTATCCAATCAACCAGTTCCTATGAAGAAACATGTAAGCTTGTTTTGCCTGGCGGGCCTTGTCGGAAGCCTGACGGTAAGCCACACCCTTAGCGGACAAACCACCCCCGACTACAACACCGGCGTATTCGGAAATTCGGTGAAATTCCGGGCAGCCGGGGCGCCGCTGTCTATCAGCCAGTTCGGTACTACCAAAGAGTTTTTTTTCGGAGGAACGTTTACCGTAGAATTCTGGGCCAAGGTCACGCCGGATTATGCATCAGGTTCGAGTCAATGGATCCAGCAGGAGGACGGAAGCATTTCGGTCGGACTGGTCAATTTTTGTACGGACTATACCTGCACGGAACTGGCGCCTTTGCCGAACATCATCTTTTCTTTATTTTCTGAAGCGGACGACACCGGACCCGGCGAGTTCTCCTGCTTCGCGGAGATACCCGCCTACAATGAATGGTTTCACGTAGCCCTGGTCTGCAACCAGAATTTCGGGGATTCCCCGGCTACCAATGAGCCCGGGTTCGGGCAGATGAATATTTTTATCAACGGCTACCCGGCCGGTATACCCCTTCCCGCTCCCCCGGTAAATACCGTGCGCTACAGCGACAAACCGCTGCTCATCGGGCACCATGCCCGCAACTTTTTTATCGATGAGCTGAGGCTATGGGAGATCGCCAAGCTGGGGACAGGCATCCGTGCGCGGATGAACCAGGAGACGGAAACCAACGCCTCGGGACTGGTGGCGTACTACAGTTTCAATGCACCAGCGACGCCGGCAGGCTCCGGAGCGGGAAAGACCTTCCCGAACCTCTCCACCGGCGCAGGCAGCCCGGGATCGGATCTCAACGGCAGCATGGGCGCCAACCCGTTCGGGTTTTCCATCTACCCGGAATTCAGGCAGGACCGTACTTTTATTGCCACCAGCGGAGGAGACTGGAATGATCCGGCCATATGGGGGGACGGCTCCCAGGGCATACCGGATGCGGATGAGACGGTAACGATCGACCTGCCTTCCGCGTACGATGAAATCGTATTGAGGGGGCCTTTGTATGCCAATTCCATCGTCTTTAAGAACGGCAGAATCCTGACCAATGGCTTTATGCTCAATACGTATACGGTTACTGCCGGGGCCTCCCGGTACTCGTATATCGTTACGGACAACGGCGATGACCTGGGTGAGGGGATGTACCGGATCAGCGAAGCCGGCTGGACCTATGCCTTGCTGCCCATCGGGAACGCACAGGATTATCTCCCCATCAAAATCAGGAACGGCGGTTCCGGCAACAGCGGCTATACTTTTTATGCGGAAGCCAGGGTAAAGGACCTCATGACCTCCATTATAGAGCCCGACGCTGCATTGGATGTTCCCTGGGAACTGAAGGCCGGAGTATTGTCGGAAGGTGTCCAGATCGACTACCAGGTGAAATTCCATTGGTATGCGCACAATGAGGGACGTGATTTTGACCGTAACCAGGTATATATTGCCAACTACCACGACGGGTATTGGAGGAGACTGGGCACCGGTGCACCTGCAGAGGAAGCGGGTGACAATCTGTATGCGGCAGCGGTGATGGTGCGGGAGTTTTCCGAGTTTACGGGTACGAGCAGCGAAGATGTTCCGTTGCCTGTGGGGCTAATGAAGCTCCGGGCCGCATACGAGGGAAAGATACCCGTACTTTCATGGTCTACCACGTTTGAAGCCAACAGCGATCGTTTTGAGGTACGGTCCGGGCTGCTGTCAACAGCAGTGAAACCCGGACGTATCATTTTCAGGATGTCCATTTTTATGGCGATGGAGAAGTCTACTACCGGCTGAAAATGCTGGATGCGGACGGGACTTTCCAGTACAGCAGGATTGTGGCGCTGACCGGGCAGGAGCAGGACGGGGCAGAAAGGCTTGTCGTATACCCGGATGAAGGTGCCGGCCGGTTATTTATCCGGGGTGCCGATGCACCGGCGCTGGCCGGGCTTTACATCTACGGTGCGTCAGGACAGCTCCTGAAGCAGGATCCGCAGGCGGGTGATGCCGTCAGCATCCGGGACCTGGACACCGGGGTTTACCTGGTACGGCTTGTCCTGCACGACGGCCGGGTCTATCATCGCCGGTTCGTCATTGCGAGGTAGACGGCGCTATCCACCTGGTATCGGCATAGGCTGCGTTCCAGAATTCATATTCCAGCCGGGAGGCTGTCACAAAGGCCGCCGTCATCTGATGACGGGTGGCATCGGTAGCGGCTGCAGCTGCCCGGTCGCAGATCCCGGTAGCTTTTTGCACGGCCAGGCCGAAGTCTTCCCCGGAGTAGGTGTCGATCCATCGCCGGTAAGGATGAGCGTCCCCGGCGCTGTTTTGCAGGATGTGGTCGCCGACCTCTTTATAAATCCGGAAGCACGGGAGCACCGCCGCCATGGCTACCTCTACCGGGTCCAGGCCGGCGGTGCTTTTCAGAAAATGGGTATAGTGATGACATACCGGCTCTGCCACTCCTTTTTTTGTGACCCCGTAGGACCGGAAATAAGATTCGTGCAGGGCATTTTCTACCACAATGGCATTTTCGGCAAAACGGATAAACGCCAGGGCGTCGTCCGTGCGGCCCGCCCGTGCGCCGATCAATGCCAGCGCTCTTCCGAATTGCTCAAGGTAGAGGGAATCCTGCTGCAG
>JBEBSO010000406.1:0-3914 GCA_040394275.1 Telluribacter sp. | reverse complement strand
TGTTTTTGTGACCATTGAGTAACGAGTTATTAATAAGTTCTGCTCAAAAAGGAGAGCGTATAGCCTTACTTCAGGACAAGCGCCTTCTTGAATATCACGTTGAAGAACCTGACCATAACTTCACCGTAGGGGATATCTATCTCGGCACGGTAAAGAAGCTGGTGACGGGCCTTAATGCGGCATTCGTTGACGTAGGCTATGAAAAAGATGCTTTCCTCCACTACCTGGACCTGGGAGCCAAAATCAATTCGCTCAATAAGTTTACCAAAGACGCCATCGCCAAGAGGGTCAATTCCGGGCTTCTCAACGGCGTAACATTTGAGCCGGAAATCGACAAGCTGGGCAAAATAGATAAGGTGCTGTCGAAAAACCAGCCTATCCTGGTCCAGATCGTCAAAGAGCCCATCTCGACCAAAGGTCCCCGCTTATCCTGCGACATCTCCATTGCCGGGCGTTACATCGTGCTGGTACCTTTCTCCGAATCGGTCAATCTTTCCAAGAAAATCACCGATAAGCAGGAAAGAAACCGGCTGCAGCGGCTGATGTCCTCCATCAAACCCGCCAACTTCGGCGTCATTGTGCGTACCGTCGCCCAGGGCGCAGATGTGGAAGAGCTGGAAAAGGATCTTCTCAATTGCCTGGAAAAATGGGAAAACGGGATCAAAACCCTGCGGGACGCCAAGCCCAGGGACCTGATCATCGGCGAGATGAACCGGGCCTCTTCCATCCTCCGTGATATGCTCAACGAATCGTTCGACAGCATTACGGTCGATTCGAAGGAGGCCTACGACGACATCAAGCAGTTTGTCCGGAAGATCGCTCCCGACAAGGAGAACATCCTTAAGCTGTATACCGGCAAAAACAAGCTTTTCGAGCAATTCGGCATCGAAAAGCAGATCAAATCCCTCTTCGGAAGATCGGTAAGCCTGCCGGGCGGAGGCTACCTCATCATCGAGCATACGGAAGCGCTCCACGTGATCGATGTGAACAGCGGCAACAAATCCAATACCGAGGAGGACCAGGAAGCAACCGCGCTGAGCGTCAACCAGGAAGCAGCCCGGGAAATCGCCCGCCAGCTGAGGCTCCGGGATATGGGCGGTATCATTGTCGTCGACTTTATCGATATGCGCAAGGCCGAAAACAAGAAGATCGTTTTCGATACCATGCGGGAAGAAATGAAGTCGGAAAGATCCAGGTTTACCATCCTGCCGCTTTCCAAATTCGGCCTGATGCAGATCACCCGCCAGCGCGTAAGGCCCGAGATGAACATCGTCACGAGGGAAGCCTGTCCGACCTGTCACGGGACGGGAAGCATCCAGGCGAGCATCCTCGTTTCGGACGTCATCCAGAACAACCTGGATTATATCCTCACCAAGCAGAACGAACGCGGGATCAGCATCGCGCTTCATCCCTATCTCTACGCATTCTTTACCAAAGGGCTCATCTCGGAGCAGGTCCGGTGGTTTTTTAAATATAAAACCTGGATCCGCCTCGTTCAGGACAGCTCGCTCGGCGTCGTCAACTTCAAGTTTTACAATCGCTTCGGGGAAGAGATCGAAATCTCCCAGGTCAACTGACCCCCTCCCGGTGCGATCACGGCTCCGGCGCGCAGGCGCGCCGGGCATCCTACCGGTCAGCGACCTTTCCAGGCCGGCTTCCGGCCTTCAAAAAAAGCCCGGGCTCCCTCTTTCGCGTCTTCCGAAGCCAGCAGCTGGTCCAGCCGGCCTTTGAGGTACGCATGCTGCTCTCCCGGCGGCAGGTCGTCCAGCCTGTGCCAGGCATCGAGGCCGCTGCCGACCGCCAGCGGGGCATGGGAGGAAAGGAGCTCCGCCAGGCGTCCGACCTCGTCCGCAATCGAGTCCCGGCCGGCTATATGGGTTACCAGCCCGGCAGCCAGGGCCTCGGCCGCAGTATAAGGCCGACCGGTAAGGCACATTTCCAGCGCTTTTCGCGGGGGCAGCACGGCCCGGAGCGACGCCATTACCTGCATGGGCCAGAGGCCTCTCGTCACCTCCGGCAGCACAAAAGTGGCGTCCGGTACGCTGAATACCAGGTGGCAACCGCAAACAATCAGGAAACCTCCCGCAAGCACCGGCCCTTCGACCTGTGCCAGGCAGGGCTTTCGCAGGGCCCTGAAGACATCACCGAGCGTATAGCCGCCCGGTAAGCCGTGGCTGCCGGCTTCGGCAGGGCTTTCTTCCTCCCCGAAATCCTGCAGATCCGCCCCGGCACAAAAAACAGGCCCCTGCGCGTCGATGACGATGCAGCGTACCTCCGCCTGCAAGTTGGCGTACAGCAGCGAAAGCGCAATCTCCCGGCTCATGGCCCGGTTAAAGGCGTTGCGCTTGCCCGGCCGCGCCAGGGTAAGGCGGAACACATGCCCGTGCTGCGACGTAAGAACGTATTCGAATGCCGCGGATCCAAAGGCGGTCTCTACCTGGCTGACATCAAATTGCATATCGTGAAGAATTAATGGTACTAAGATAAAGATATTGCGGGAAGCATTAAAAAAACACCGGCGAATCCCGCCAAATGCGACGGCAACAGGCTGTTAATAGCGCCAATCTATGTAAATTTACTTTCCGACAGGTCTTGTATTTTCTGAAGAATGACGCCAATCACACAACACCCGGACCTCGGCGCCCTGGCCCGAAAGCTCGAAGGTGAATTTTATGCGGATACAACCACGCGCACGCTCTACGCCACCGACGCCTCTGCCTACCGGGAAATGCCCCTGGCCGTGGCGCTGCCCAAATCGGAAAATGATCTCCGGGTACTTATAGATTTTGCCCGCAACAACGGCGTGGCGCTGATCCCCCGGACTGCGGGAACCTCTCTCGCCGGCCAGGTGGTGGGCAACGGGATCGTCGTAGACGTATCCAAATATTTCAACAGCATCCTGGAAATCAACCCGGAAGAGAGATGGGTCAGGGTACAGCCGGGCGTGATCAGGGATGAACTGAATATGGCGCTCAGACCGTACGGCCTTTATTTTGGCCCGGAAACCTCTACCGCCAACAGGGCCATGATCGGGGGAATGGTGGGCAACAACTCCTGCGGCTCCAACTCCGTGGTTTACGGAAGTACCCGGGAGCATTTGCTGGAAGTCAAAGCGCTGCTTTCCGACGCCAGCAAAGCCACGTTTTCCGCTATGAAGCAGGACGAATTCGGGGAACGCATCGCAGCTGCCAAACAGAGGAACGGTGACGCCACGCTCCTGGACAGGATATACCTCACCACCAACCGGATCCTCGCGGACGGGTTCAACCAGCAGGAGATCCGGAAGAATTTCCCAAAAAGATCCGTCGAAAGGCGCAATACCGGGTACGCGCTGGACATGCTGCTGGATTGTGCACCTTTCACGGGGGATGGACCCGACTTCAATATGTGCAGGCTTATCGCAGGCTCCGAAGGCACACTTTGCTTCCTGACCGAAATCAAGCTGAACATCATCCCCGTACCACCCCGGACCCAGGGACTGGTGTGCGTCCACTTCAATACCATTGACGAAGCGCTCCGGGCCACGATCTTATCATTGAAGTACCAGCCGAACGCCGTCGAGCTCATCGACAGCTACGTGCTCGAATGTGCCGCCAAGAATGTCACGCAGAAGGCGAATGCCTTCTTTGTCAGGAATACGGCCGGCGGCGCTTACCCCGCGATCCTGGTGGTCGACCTCTCACGGGAGACAAAGGAGGAGGTCGAAACGCTCGCCGCTGCCATGCAGGAAGAGATGACGGCCGCAGGGTTGGGATTTCACTTCCCGCTGCTTTTCGGCGACGATACCAAAAAAATATGGGCGCTGCGCAAAGCCGGCCTCGGGCTGCTTTCCAATATCCCGGGCGATGACAAGGCGGTCGCGGTCATTGAAGATACGGCCGTCGATGTATACGATCAGCCGGCTTATATCCGGG
>JBEBSO010000405.1:0-3919 GCA_040394275.1 Telluribacter sp. | reverse complement strand
AATCCGGTAGACCCGGTTTCCTGATTTTTTGTAACGCTGGCCAAAAATTGTGTAAAACCGGGAGAAACTTCCGTCCGAATCTTTGGTGTTATCTTCTTAACAGAAAATAAAACATGATCTGAAATGAAAACGCTGAGATTCAAAACCAATATCAAATGCGGCGGATGTATTGCTGCCGTCACTCCTCACCTGGATAAGCTCGAAGGACTGGAAAGCTGGAACGTGGACCTTGAATCGGGCGACCGGGTACTCACCGTCCGGTCGGAAGCAGACGAAAAAAGCGTTGAAGAAGCGCTGCAGGCGGCCGGCTACGCGGGCACTGCATTGGATTAACAATTGGTGACATGCCGGGGAGAAGATGCAGAAGCCATGCTCTTCCGGGGCCGGGCTTCGAACGTTTCGGCCGCCGGGTGAATAAATGTTAATTCCTGTCCGAATTGACAAAACTTTCTCATCTTTGGGCATTCATCAATAAATTAATTCAATCTTCAATGAAAAAAGTATTATTAATGCTGTTCCTGGCCGGGGCTGTCATGACCTCTCCGGGGGTTTCGGGACAAGCCAGGCTGGTTGAAAAAGTAGTCAGGAAGGGCCACGAGGCGGTGATACCTTATGAAAGGTATGTGCTCCCCAACGGGCTTACCCTGCTGATCCACGAGGATCACAGCGATCCTATCGTGCATGTCGACGTGACGTATCATGTCGGGTCGGCCCGGGAAGAGATCGGCAAATCCGGGTTTGCCCATTTTTTTGAGCACATGATGTTCCAGGGATCGGATCACGTGGGTGACGAGCAGCATTTCAGGATCATTACGGAGGCCGGGGGCACGCTGAACGGCACCACCAACCGGGACAGGACCAATTATTTCGAAACCGTTCCGGCCAACCAGCTCGAGAAAGTGCTTTGGCTGGAGGCCGACCGGATGGGTTTCCTGCTGGACGCAGTCACGCAGAAAAAATTTGAAGTACAGCGGGCCACCGTAAAAAACGAGCGGGGACAAAACTATGACAACCGGCCCTACGGGCTGCTGGGAGAGGTGACATCCCGCAACCTCTACCCCTACGGGCATCCTTATTCGTGGCTTACCATCGGGTATGTAGAGGATCTCAACCGGGTAAATGTCGACGATCTGAAAAACTTCTTCCTGAGGTGGTATGGCCCGAACAATGCCGTAATAACCATCGGGGGCGACGTGAAGGTCCGGCAGGCTGTCGGCTGGGTGGAGAAATATTTCGGCAGTATCCGGAGAGGACCGGAGGTGAAGCCGGCGTCTTTTCCGCTTCCCATCCTGGAAAAGGACCGCTACGTATCCTATGTAGATCAGTATGCAAAAATTCCCGTACTGAGAATGGTGTTTCCGACATCGGCCAGTTTCAGTGCGGACGAGCCTGCGCTGGATCTCCTGGCCGAGATCATCGGGCAGGGAAATAATTCACTGCTGTACAAGAACCTGGTAAAAACAGGCAAAGCGCTCAGCGCCAGCGCATACAACGGGACCTCCGAGCTGGCGGGGGAATTTGCGCTGAACATCACTCCCTATCCCGGTCAGAAGCTCTCTGATATTGAAGAAATGGTCCGGCAGACACTCGCAGAATTCGGGACGCGGGGGGTGACGGAGGAAGACCTGGTCAAATTCAGGAGCAAAGCCGAAGCTTCCATTATTTATGACCTGGAGAGTGTGGCGGGCAAAGTTTCCAGGCTGGCCTCTTTCTATACGCTTACCGGCGATGCCAACTACCTTCCGAAAAATCTGGAAGCAAATACTTCGGTGCGCAGAGAAGACGTCATGCGGGTATACGCGCAATACCTGAAAGGAAAGCATGCCGTCATCGTCAGTGTGCTGACGAAGGACGGAGGCGTACAGCCCGCCGCCGAAGACAACCATGAAGTTTCCGCCGAAGGCTATAAAGCACCGGATTACGGGTACAGCGGTCTCAGGTATATTAAGCCGGCCGACACATTTGACCGGAGCAGGCAGCCTTCCCCCGGTGAGCCTGTGGTCAACAAGGCGCCTGGTATCTGGAAGGATAGCCTGGGACCCTGGAAGGTGATCGGTACGCAGACGGACGAGCTGCCGGTCGTGAATATCATGCTCAGGTTCCGGGGCGGCAGGTTCCTGGATACGCCCGGGAAAGAAGGCCTCTCCGGCCTTTTTGCGGTGCTGATGCGCGAGGATACCAAAAACTATACGTCGGAGGCCTTTAACCTGGCCCTCGGGCAGCTGGGCAGCAGCATCGGCGTTTACAGCGGAGACGATCAGGTCAGCGTGCAGGTGCGGTGTCTGAAAAAGAACCTTGCCCCTACACTGGACCTGCTCAGGGAAAGGCTGCTGTACCCCGCTTTCCGGGCAGATGATTTTGACCGGAACAAGAAACAGCTGACAGAAAGTCTGAGGAATTCCCTCAACCAGCCTTCTTATGTGGCCGGCACGGTACACCAGCGCCTGCTTTACGGGAGCGACAGTCCCCTGGGCCGCACGGCCACTGCGGAAACCGTGCAGAACATCGGGCTGGAAGACGTCAGGAATTATTACCGGGACAACTTTTCCGGAAGGGACGGGGAAATCGTAGTGGTAGGAGAGGTGACCAGGGAAGAAATACTTGCCGGGCTGTCTTTTCTGGACGCGCTTCCGAAGGGCAAGGTTGAGCTGCCGGTCTTTTCGCCCGGGGAGAAAAAACGGAGACAGGCCGTCTATTTCGTAGACATCCCCAATTCGGCGCAGACTGAATTCCGCATCGGGTCGGTCACCGGGCTGAAATATGATGCGCTGGGCGAATTCTATAAAGCCGGAATGGCCAATTTTTCCCTCGGCGGCAGCTTTAACAGCCGGTTGAACCTGCACCTGCGGGAGGAAAAAGGCTGGACCTACGGGGCGAGGTCTCAATTCGCCGGGGACAAATATACCGGCTCCTTCGTTTTCTCGGCAGGTATCAAGGCCCAGGCGACGGACAGCGCCCTGGTAGATGTGCTGGACACCATACGAAAATACAGGGAGTCCGGGATTTCGGAGGAGGAACTGGCTTTTACCAAAAGCTCGGTGACGCTGAGCGAGGCGCGTAAGTATGAGACGGGTTTTCAGAAAGCGGGCTTCCTGAATATGATCCTGACCTATGAACTGCCCGAGGACTATACCAGCCGGCAGAATAAGCTGCTCAAAAGCCTGACGAAGGAGGAGGTCAGCCGTTTTGCGTCGGCCTATATTCCGGATGACGATCACCTGGTTGTCCTGCTGGTAGGTGACAAAGCCCGCGTGCTGGAAAAAATTAAGCAGAGAGGGTTTGATGTCATCGAGCTGGACCGGGAGGGCAGGCCCCTGTAACAGCCTCCCGCTAACAGATATAATATGAAAAAGCTATTTATATTCTTTCTTGCCGTCTTTTCCGGGCAGCAGGTGCTTGCACAGTTTCAAAAACATGCACATTGGAAGGCGGCCTTGTCGACAAAGGAGGCCGCTGTGGGAGACAAAGTTGATATCATCTTCGATGTGGTGATTGACAACGGGTGGTATATGTATTCGTCGGATATCAAAGACGATGTGGGGCCTTTACCCACGACCGTCGCTTTCGAGCCGCACGACTCCTTCCAGGTTGTGGGGGAGCTGGAGCCTGTCAATCCAAAAAAAAAATACGACGAAATATGGAAGGCCGACATTACCTATTTTACGGGGAAAGCCCGGTTCAGGCAAACGATTAAGGTGCTGAAGACCGATCCCGTGATCCGCGGGACGGCAGATTTTCAGACCTGTACCATCGAAAACGGCATATGCGTGCCCGGCACCGCCGACTTTGAGCTTGCCGGGTTAAAGGTGACTGCGCAGGTGCCGGCTGTCCGGCCGGCGGAAGAGCCGGCCGGGGTTACGCACCAGCCGGTTTCCCTGCCGGAAAAGGCGACAACCGTGGACTCCCCCGTTGCCGGCGC
>JBEBSO010000404.1:0-3930 GCA_040394275.1 Telluribacter sp. | reverse complement strand
TTTACATAAAATCTGTGGGGGGTTTTTTTTGTTACTTTTTTTACAAATAAATAAAAAAATCCCGGGCCCGGCTGGTTAAAACGGGCAGGCCCGGCGAAACCGTTTATGCAGTTAAGCCTTTTTCAATTGATCGGCGTTGGCATGTATTTTTTTGATGGCCACCGCTATGGAGTCCATGTCGCTTTTGGATCCCAGGAGCATGTTTTGCGTAAACCATACCGCTTCCTGGCAAAGGAGCTCGTTTTCCGGGCAATGGTTCCGCTCGTTGTAAGCTTTGATGTTCAGCGCTTCCTTCGGATAGCTCTTCTGGTAGTTCTTCGACTTGAAGGTTTCCGCAAGATAAGGCTGGGTGTTGAGCGGGATATAGCCGCTGGAGCAGGGGACGCTTTCGGCCCTGAGCGCCTTGAGGAACTGATCCCTGGACAATCCTTTGAAGCCGTCTTTTTTGTAGCGGAAGGCAAACAGGTGGAATGCGGAACGGGTCACGTGATCATATTCCTTGTAGGGTACGATACCCGGGATATCCTTGATCTGTGACTTGAGATAAGCGGCGTTTTCAGCCCGGGTGATGGTCTGGCTTTCCAGGCGTTTCAGCTGGGCCAGGCCGATCGCTGCCTGGTATTCGGAAAAGCGTACCTTGGTGCCCTGCCGGATGCTGCCTACGGCCACACTGCCGACGGCGGTTCCGTAAGGATTGCCGAGGTTGGAGTAGGAGAAACACTTATCGATAAAGCTGTCATTGTTGCTTACCACGGCTCCGCCTTCGCCGATGGGGAGGTTTTTGGAGTTCTGGAAGCTGAAGCAGCCGGCATCGCCGATCGTTCCTACCTTCTGGTGGTTGATTTCGGCAAGGTGCGCCTGGCAGGCATCTTCTATGACGATGAGCTTGTGCTTTTTGGCGATGGCCATGATCCGGGGCATGTCGGCAGGCATCCCCAGAATGTGAACCGGCAGGATGGCTTTTGTCCGCGGCGTAATTTTAGCTTCTATTTTGGACGGGTCGATCTGGTAGGTGGCAGGATCGATGTCTACAAATACCGGCATGGCCCCGTTTGAAAGGATCGCAGTGATGGTGGCTATGAAAGTGTAGGGAGGAACGAGCACCTCATCCCCGGCGCCGATCTCAAACTGGTTGATCGCGGTGACCAGCGCATTGGTTCCGTTTACAACGGCAAGACACCGTTTTACGCCGAGCGCTTCGGCCCATTTTTTCTCGAATTCCGTCACGACGCCGGCCCTGGACCACACGCCGCTTCTCATCACCTCGAGCAGCTGGGCTTCGTCTGTTTCCTTGTTCCATATGGGCCATTTGGGCCACCGGGCAGGTGCCCAGGCCGCGGGGCCTCCCAGCAATGCCGGTTTGTCTGCAACGGAAGGAAGATATAGCGGAGAGGCGGCCTCGACAGCCCCTTTTGTCACTGACGGCAAAAGATTCGGAGCCAGCGCAAGTCCCAGTCCGGCAAAGGAATTCTGCTTTAGGAACTTACGACGGGATTGATTACCTGAAGACATAATAGTTTGTATTTAGTTGGAAAAAATCAAAATATAAAAAAGAAGTTAGCTTTATTTTTATTCTGCAAATATCCCCTTGTGCAGGGGATTTTACAAGTGTTTTGGTTAAATCGTAAAATTCATAAAAATCGTTTCCGTCCGGAGCCCGACACTTTCCGGCTCCTGTTCCCGGGCCGTTTTCCCGTTACATCCGGTTCAGTTCTTCGGCGGTAAACGAAGCCTGCCGGTTTTTGAACTTTGCGCGTACCCTGTCAATTTCGTCCGGGTATACCGGCCCGGCATTGTTTTGCCAGGATTGCCGGATATAGCTGAGCAATTGCGCGAGCGCTTCGGCGGATATTTTGGTGTCATGGGCCAGCCCGGGCATTTCCCCGCTTATCTCCGGGACCTTGTAAAGGTGATTGTTGACCATGACGGGCCCGGTCATACCATACAGCACAATGGCGATGAGCTTTTCTTTATCCCCGGTCACCCATTCGGAATTGTTGACGGGCGGGGCCAGCGACTTTATCCCGTTGCCGTCTGTTCCGTGGCAGGTCTGGCAAATGGTGCTGTACATATTCGCTCCCCTGGGATAGCGCATCGCGGTTTCGACAGTCTTCCGCCTGGTGTGCACCGCAGGCGCATTTTTTATGGTAGCCGCCAGCTGCCTGTGAAAAACCAGCGAGGTATCGGCGTTTTTTTTCAGCATTTCTTTTTGAAAGCCGGCTTCTTTGTCCTGCAGGTTACTGATGATGGCATCGGCAACGTATACATCGCCGGCAAAGGCATCCGCCAGGTCCAGCATAAGTGCCTGCGCGGCCGCCGGATCATAGGCTGCTACCGAGCCCGAAAGGAACCCGGCATAAGGAGCGGAAAAGGCGTCTTTTTCCCGTATTACCCTTTCAAATTCTTTAAGAAACCGGCTGTAGTTGGAAGCGGTGATTACAGAAGGAATGGCCGCAAACGCCTGTACACGCAGCATGGGAGGCACACCGGGCTGCAGAAGACGCAGCACGTCGTCCGGGGCCAGGGCATCCAGCCCTTCAAGCGTCCAGAGCGCGTGTACTCTTTTGATGGTGCTGGCCGGTTCCCAAAGGCTCTTTTGCAGGGCAGGGATCGTTTGCCTGAATTTTTTGTCGATGATCGTTTTCTGGGCAAAATCGCGGAGCCATCCGTTGGAAGAGCCCAGCATGGCTACCAGCCCGGCCGCATTCCCTGTTAGGTTGGGAGGCTGCGGCGAGGTCCCCCCAGGGATTATTTTATAGATTCTACCGGCGTTCAGGGGTAGCGTGAGCTGCCGTTTTTTGATCTCGCTTTTCAAATAGGGCGTCAGGAAGCTGATGTGCTCCAGTATCCCGCGGTACATATCCACCACGTACAGGGCGCCGTCCGGTCCGTCGTACAGGTTTACCGGTCTGAAGCGCTCGTCTGTGCTGGTAAGAAATTCCTTATCGGCATAAGCCTGGCGGCCGGTCGTGATGTATCCGTTTTCAGTGAGAATGTTGCGCTTGATCAGGTTGGCGGAAGGCTCGGCCACGAAGACATTGAAGTTGTATTCTTCGCCGAACAGCCCGCCCCGGTACACCAGCGGCGCACAGGCGGATGTGAAATTGACCAGCCTGAGGCTGTCGTCCAGGACGCCCGGCAGGTAGCCCCTGTTTACGCCTGAGTTGGGCCGGGCGGGAAATACGCGGTTGTTGTTGACAGGAGTAACGCTGAAGCCCGCCACGGTACCCTGGTTGATATTGCCGGCGCCCAGGCCAGGCGGAAAATAATCGGCAAACAGGTTCTGGGAATGGTTATTTGCATACAGGCGGCCGTGGTCGTCCTGGGACAGTCCCCACTGCCCCCTGAGGAGCGTCTCATTGATAAGCCATTTATCGCCTTTTTTGCGGTAGCGCTTGGTTGATTTTGCACTGTATATCCAGTTGTCCAGTGCACGGTAAAGCCCGTTGGGCTGATGTTCTACATTTCCTCCGACGACATATTCCGGGTCTACCAGGGTTTTACGGACGGGCTTGTCGGCTGCGATTTCATAAAACCAGAGACTGTCGGGCTCGGCGACAAGTATCCCGTTTTCAACCAGGCAAAGCGCCCTGGGCAACACCAGGGAGTCGAGGAAAACAGTCCGGTGATCCGCCTGGCCGTCCCCGTTTTTGTCTTCCAGTATGACGATCCTGCTGTTGGGGGTGTTTTCGCCGGTAGCGAGGGTATCGGGCATGTAGCTGTTCATCTCGATGACCCATATGCGTCCGCGGTCGTCAAAAGTGAGCGCAACGGGCGTCGTGACGAGCGGCTCGGAGGCCACCAGCTTCACTTCGAAGCCGTCGGCTACGCTCATGTGATCGATAGATTGCCCGGCAGGAACAAACGGAGAACGGGTAAAATCCTGCTGGATTCCGGCCCGGGTTGTTTTCAGTGAGGTGCCTGTCTTTT
>JBEBSO010000403.1:0-3942 GCA_040394275.1 Telluribacter sp. | reverse complement strand
TCGAAAATATCCACTTTTACTTGATTTGTTGCGGGGCATGTATCTCCTGGATGCCCGGTATCAAAAGGTAGAAAATTAATTTTGCCAAAAGTACAAAAATAAATACCTAAATGTTATTCTTTACCGGGTAAAGCTGCGATTTTGGCTTCCTGGTCCCTGTATGCGGGCGGGAGGGGTAATGTGGCAGACTGCATGGTTTCTGAAGACGGGCCGGATTTGCCGGTGTTTGTATTGTTCAATTTTGCCTGTAAAGCCGGTATCCGGCCGGACCCGCCCGTTGTCTTTCAGATAAATTGTGTAATTTTCGCGACTCGATTAGCAAAAAATACAGGACAGGAAACAGAATAGTGAATATGGAGCATTTCTCACCGGCCATGGAAAAAACGGAAGTGTTGGACAGGGTTTCGCAGCTTCTCCGCGACAAGGGACTGACGATAGCGGCCAGCGATTATTCCAGGCCCTGGGGCGGTTTTTTCGTGATCGACGAGGGGCAGACGGGCCGGTTTGTCCGTACCTTTTTTCCGCATCTTTCGCCGGCTGATTTCGCCGGCTTCGAAAAACTGAGCCCCAAGATACTCGTTGTCGCGCCCGGAGTACGGCTGTCGTGGCAATACCATCACCGCAGGGCGGAGCTGTGGAGGGTGATCGGCGGTCGTGCGGGGGTGGTCGTCAGCGATACCGATTCGGAAAGCGGGGTCAGGCAGCTGGCGCCCGGGGACACCGTGGAGTTAAAACAGGGGCAGCGGCACCGGCTGATCGGCCTGGATGCATACGGGATCGTAGCCGAAATCTGGAAGCATACCGCCCCGGGGCATCCCTCGGACGAGGAGGATATCGTCCGGGTCCAGGACGATTTCGGAAGATAGATGACAGCCTCCCGGCGGATACTGATGACCGCGGCCGGCGGCGGACGTATAGACGTGGAAAGAACCGGCACCGGCGGGGCCTGCGCCAATGGCGGCGGGTGTGCTGAAAACCGGCCGGGTGACAATAACTTTTTCAATTAATGAGTTACATTTATTGGATAGTCTGTGTCCGGAGCCGGGGAACCGGCTTTCAGAAGTTAAATTCCGTAGGCCTTGAAAAAGATTTTAATTATTGAAGATGACAGGCGTATCGCTCAGAATATCTACCGCGGGCTTTTCAGCGAGGGTTTTGAAGCATTTATAGCTTACGACGGGATCACCGGTAAACAGATGGCGCTGGCCCAGCCATTCGACCTGATCCTGATGGATATCAATCTTCCGGGGATGAAAGGGACGGAGGTATGCCGGCAGGTACGGGAGTACAAGCCTTCGGTGCCTATTATCATGCTTTCGGCCTACGGGGAGATCGAGGATAAAGTGGACGGGCTGGCGAAGGGTGCGGACGATTATATGGTCAAGCCGTTTGATTTCAGGGAGCTGATGGCCCGCATATTTGCCGCCTTGCGGAGAAATTCGCTGCTGAACACGGAAAAGCCCCCCGAGGTGTTCCGCATCCGCGACCTGGAGCTCAACGTGGAAACCAAAAAGGTAATACGGGGAGGACAATCCATCGAGCTGACGGCGCGTGAATTTAAACTGCTGGAATACCTGATGCGCAACAGCGGCCGGGTGGTTTCCAAGATGGATCTTGCCGAACAGGTCTGGAACCTCAATTTCGACCCGGGAACCAATGTCGTGGAGGTATATATAAATTACCTGCGGCGAAAAATAGACAAGGATTTCCCGGTCAAGCTGATCCAGACCAGGCCCGGGCTGGGATACATCATGAAGGAAGACTGATTGCGGGAGCCGGTTTTATACCTTTTCCGGGTATCAATCGAAGAAAACTTATAAATTTGCCAGATGACTGTCTGCACTTCGGGATAAAATATGCTTTTGATTCAAATTGGTTTTTTAACACTCAAGTGGACGGATATTCTGGATATATTTCTGGTCGCCTATCTCCTTTACAAAGTATATTACCTGGTCAAGGGAAGTATCGCCAGCAAAGTGTTCCTGGGGTATCTGCTCGTATATGTATTTTACCTGATCATCAAGGGGCTTGGCCTGGAGCTGATGACCACCATCCTCCAGTATTTTATGGGGGTGGGGGCAATCGCGCTCCTCGTGATTTTTCAGCAGGAGATCCGGAGATTTTTGCTCATATTGGGCAAATCGACCATCTTTACCAACAACCGTTTCCTGGCCAGGTTTTTTGGTGCACCTTCGGTCAATGTTGAGCTGGATACGCTCAGGACGGTAATCGAAGCGTCCAGGGTCATTGCTTCGGATTTTAACGGAGCGCTCATCGTGCTGAAGAAAAAAGATGAGCTGGACAAATTTATCGAAACGGGAGAAGTGCTGGACGCCAGGGTGTCGAAGCAGTTGCTGGTGTCGGTATTCAACCAGTACAGCGCGCTGCAGGATGGGGCGGTCATCATCAGCCAGGGCCGGATCGAGTCGGCAAGGAGCGTGCTGCCCATGGCCGAAGGGGTGGACATTCCTTCCAACCTGGGCTTCCGGCACCGGGCTGCCATCGGGATGAGCGAGGTGACGGATGCCGCCGTGATCGTCATTTCCGAGCAGACCGGGCGGATCTCGCTGGCCATAGAGGGTAAGTTGTATGCAAATGTATCGCCGGCCGAGCTGGAAACCCGCCTGGTCGGTTACCTGGGTTCCGATACCCAGAATGTGCAGGAAATCGCCTGAGCCGGTGAAGCCTGTGCAGGGCGTGAAGGTGGAGTAAGAAAATCTGGCACACATTTTGCAGGGATGCAATCGGTGCCGATGTAAGTATAGTATATGAAATGAGAGTTTTTGTCAGTATGATTTTGTGGGTGGTCTCCTCTGTTGCCCTGGGCTGCCAGACAAAATCCCAAAATGAACACAACAGCAAGATGACCGAGCAAAGCACAGAAAAAGCAGAAAAGGGCCTGCAGGTGGCTACATTCGGTACGGGGTGCTTCTGGTGTACAGAGGCGCTTTTTGAGCAACTGGAAGGAGTAGAGGACGTCGTATCGGGGTATTCCGGCGGCCATGTGGCCCACCCTACTTACAGGCAGGTATGTGACGGCACGACCGGCCATGCGGAATGTGTGCAGGTCACCTACGATCCGTCTAAAGTCAGCTATGTGGATTTGTTGCAGGCTTTTTTCCGCAGCCATGATCCCACTTCGCTCAACCGACAGGGTGCGGACGTAGGGACGCAGTACCGTTCGGTTATTTTTTACAATACGGAAGAGCAGGGGCGTCTCGCCAAAATGGCAGTCAAGGAGCTGACCAATGCGAGAGTCTATACCAAACCGATTGTAACGGAAATCAAAGAAGCGCCGGTTTTCTATGTAGCGGAAGATTACCACCAGGATTACTTCGCCCGCAACCCGGAGCAGGGTTATTGCGCGGCGGTGATCGCGCCGAAGCTCGAGGGATTTAAGAAGGTGTTCCGGGACAAGCTCAAGAAGCGTCTCTGATGCATTCCGGCGGGTTCCCGGGGAGCCGGCCAAAAAATAAAAAATAGCGTTCTGATTGTGTAAATCAAAAAATATTCCCGTTTTTTTGCATCCGTATTATTCACATTTTAAATATCAATCGGCATGAAAAGATCATTTTCGTTTTTGTTTGCTCTGACCCTGTTGTTTACCCTGAACCAGGGCGCTTTCGCGCAGTTTGAAAAGGGAGACAAGCTTTTTAACGCGGGGATTGGTGGAGGAGGATATGGGTTCTATGGCGGTGGGATAGCCATCGGTGCTTCTTTTGAAGTAGGGGTAACTGACTTTATCAGCGTGGGTGCCCAGGCAGATATTCGTTCCTATTCCTATTGGTACGGTACCAGTTCCCGTTATGTGGCACTGCCGATTGCTGCCCGGGGAGCCTATCACTTCGGAAAGCACTTCCTGAAAATCGAAGAGCTGGATCTGTATGGCGGTGCCAACGCCGGTTTTAACATTGACAACAACCAGTACTATACAGGCAATGC
>JBEBSO010000402.1:0-3980 GCA_040394275.1 Telluribacter sp. | reverse complement strand
ACGCTCATCCTACCGGATGATCTTTTTGCCCAGATGGAACAAGTGCAGCGGACCGAAATCCCCATACAGCTCCCTGATTTCCCCGAACACCAGGTTTTTCCGCTGGCGGAGGACGGGGCGCTGGTGCTGATCCGCAATAACGAATTCGGAGCCGTTAAGGAAGAAACCTGGCGGTTTATCAGGTACGATACCACGCTGACGCCGGTCTGGACGCAATCCTTTAAGCTGGACTACAAATACCGTACGCTGATGACCTACCATACCCAGTACGACGCTTACTGGCTGTACCGGGAGGATGATTCGGAGCATTACATGTTTTTGAGGCTCAGCCTCGAAACCGGGGATCTCGACGCGAGGAAGGGCGACCTGATCTCCATGGTCAATGTCCAGGACTTCAAGATCATCGGGAGCAAGGCACTGGTCGCCGGCTACCACCGGGAGCGGCCTATCGTCATGGTGCATTCCTTTTTCGACAAAACCACGCGCGTGCTGCCCAACCTGTACGAAAAAAACTCGGAGCTTCACAATGTGGAGGTCAACGAAGCGGACGGCAACATCAGCGTGATCACCTATGCCTACCGCAACAAAAATTGTCATTTCCAGATCAAAACCTACAATTATGACGGCAAGCTGCTGAAAACCGCCTCCCTCAGCAATGCCAAAAACGCGCTGATCTCGGGGCAGATCGTACGGCTGGATAACGAGCTTTCCTACCTGATCGGAAACTATTCCGTCGGCTGTACCCAGTATTCACAGGGCCTGTATGTCTCCAAAATCGAGGACTATGAGCCGGCACAGCCGGACTATATCGAGTTTTCGGAATTCAAGAATTTTTTCAACTATATGAGTCCCAAAAGAAAGGCGCGCACGCTGGAGAAAATAGACCGGCGGAAGTCGAAGGGGAAAGAAAACCGTTTCAGGTACAGGCTGCTGGTTCACAACCTCATCCAGACCGAAGACGAAATTATCCTGCTTGCCGAAATCTATTACCCGGCCTACCGGAATACCACCATGCCGACCTACCAGGCCCAATCCGGATTTAACCGGAACTACAACTACAGCCAACGGGTACAGCAGGGCTACCAGTACACGCATGCCATCGTCTGCGGATTTGACAAAAACGGGAACTACAAATGGGACAACAGCATCGCCATCAAGGATCTGAAAAGCAATGAGCTGCAGGAAATGGTCCAGCTGACAAGCGTAGACGACTATTTTGTGCTTGCCTACCCGTTGGAAGGGAACATCCACACCGAAGTAATCCGGAGAGAGAAAGTGGTGGTGGAGACTACGAAATTCGAGGTGGAACCAAAGAAAAGAAACATATTCGGCGCTGACAACGCGATACTGTCGGCCTGGTATGGGAACAGCTTCCTGGCTTACGGCCGCCAGAAGGCCGAAAATCCGAAAACCGGATCGGGTGGGGAGGTATTCGCCCTGACCAAGCTGCGGTACAACCTGGGGGAAATAAAAGTCGCCGGGCTGACCGGGAAATAAACCCGGCCCGCCCGGCGGCGAATAAATTCTATCTTACCAGCTTGAGCGTAAGTAAACCGGAGTAGCTCAGCTCCACCTCATCACAGGTATTCTTTGTAACGGTCAGCGGCACGGGCACTTCGTTTTCGTCCGCATCCGTACCCGAAACGTTCAGGGTAGTCCCGCTGGCAGACCATTTGAAATTGGTTAGCGGCTTTTGGGCTATTGCACTCGCCAACGCGGCAAACCCGCCTTCCAGTGTGCCGTTCGCATTGAACTTCACATCAATCGGCCCGCCTGTCTGCATGCCGGAATAAGTGGCCGACCAGGAGCCGATCAGGTTTTGTTCAATACCGGGCGCCACACATGGCTCCTCCTTCTTCTTGCAGCTTCCCAGGATAAGCGCGAATACAAAAAACAACAAAAGATTTTTTTTAGTCATCGTTTTGAGGTTAACGTTCAGTAAATGGATAAATTAAACAACTCTATTTGGTGCAAAAATAAATAATTTCTCTTTCGGGCAGGGAAAAGCGGGCGACTTCTTCGGCGCTCAGCTCGTCCATCACAAACCGGTCGTCCCTCACGATAAACCCGCCGCGCTCCAATTCGCGGCCATAATCCCGGCCGAAAATGCGAAGGTGGTCATCCTGGAAAAAGTGCTTTTCCCTTTCACGCGGATCGGTAATCGTGCGGTCTTCATAGGTATGCGCCAGGTTCAGGTTCTGGGGTGATTGTATAAGCCCCCAGCCGCCCGGCTTCAACACCCTGTACAGCTCCGAGGTCGCCTTCACGTAATCATCAACATGTTCCATCACGTGATTGCAGATCACTACATCAAAAACATCGTTTTCAAAGGGAATATTGTGGATGTCCATTTTAATTTTTGCCAGCGGCGATTCTATGTCAGCCGTCAGGTATCCGATATTGGGGAGCTTTTCGAACCGGTCAATGAAGCAATACTCCGGCGCTACGTGCAGTACCTTCAAGCCGGAACCGGTAAAAAAATTGGTTTTACGCTCCATAAAAAGGTACATCAGCCGGTGTCTTTCCAGGCTGAGGCAACCCGGGCAAAGGGCGTTGTCCCGGGCGGAAGTTCCCCTTCCGTAGGGCAGGAACTTCCCGTATTTTCGCCGGCAGACCGGGCACTGCACTTTATCGCCTGCATAGAATATTCCTAAAAACCGGGCCGCCCAGTGCCCGACCAGCTGCAAATAAGGCCTCGGGATATGCCTGAGCACCCAGCTGATGATTTTCTTCATGTATTGCCTGTTTTCTGACCCGCCGACCTGTTCCGGTCTTCCCGGATCGGCTCGTTAATTATTTTTGATTTTCCTGCTACGGCCGGTACAACATTCAGCCCATCGACTTCAGGATTTTGTCCAGGTTCAGGCTCCGGGCCGACGCATCGAAGATACTCCGGTAAATTCCGCGTTGCTGGTAAAGCGTATCATGGGTGCCGGTTTCCACAACCCTGCCCTTTTCCATCACATAGATCACGTCCGAATCGATGATCTGGGAAAGGCTGTGCGAGATAATGACGACGGTCCTCCCCTCTTTAATGGCATCCAGGCTGTTTTTGATCTGCTCGGTCGCGATGGCGTCCAGGCTGGCCGTGGGCTCATCCAGAAAGATGACCGGCGGATCCTTCAGGAACAACCGGGCAATGGCTATCCGCTGCTGCTGCCCGCCCGACAGCATCTGCGCATCGGTCTCATATTGCCTCGGCAGATCCATGATCTGGTCGTGGAGATAGGCCTTCACTGCAGCGGCCCGCACTTCCTCGAAAGTAGCCTGCTCTTTTCCGTAGCGAATGTTCTCCTCGATCGAGCCCTTAAAAATATGGTTTTTCTGCAAGACCATTCCCAGGTCGTCGCGCAGCGTCTTCAGGTCAAAGTCTTCCACCGGCACGCCGTCCAGGGTAATATATCCCTGGTCGGGCGTATAAAACCTTGCCAGGAGATTGATCAGCGTGCTTTTGCCGGCCCCGGACAAGCCGACGATGGCGGTGGTTTTACCGGCCCGGATGTGCATGGAAACCTGGTGCAATGCCCTTGCCCCGTTGGGATAGGTGAAATCGACCCCGGAAAGCGCAAAGTCTCCCCGGACCTGTGCGGGACGATAGTCCCCGCTCTTTTCCACCGCCTCGTTTTCGTCCAGGATATCGAAGAAACCCTCCGAATAGGTAAGCGCATCGTTCATCTCGTCATAGATCCGGTGCAGCTGCCGTATCGGCGCGGATACGTTTCCAAAAAGCATAATGTGAAACATGATCGCCCCGATCGAGATGGTGTGGTCGAGCACCAGGTACGCGGTCAGGATGATGATAAGCACCAGGCCGATCTGCTCGGTAAAGCTTTTGATCCCGTCAAATACAAAATTTGTTTTCCGGGTCTGCAGCTGGGATTCCCGCAGCTGCGCCTGCAGGCCATACTGCTTCATGGCCTCGTAGCGCTCGCGGACAAACGATTTGATGACCAGTATGGTTTCGATCATGTTGATTATGC
>JBEBSO010000401.1:0-4009 GCA_040394275.1 Telluribacter sp. | reverse complement strand
TAGCGGTATTTGCATTCCAGCGCTGGTGGACGGTAGGCTTGCCCCGCCGCAGCGGCGCCTGGTCCATGATGTCATCGTGCATCAGGGTGAAGTTGTGAAAAACCTCCACGGCCATGGCCGGCGGGATGATTTTCCGGGTGTCATCGGTGAACAGCGCCGAAGACAACAGGGTGAGCAACGGGCGGAACCGCTTCCCGCCCAGGGCCATCATGTACGTAATGGGCTCGTACAATTCTTCCGGCGTTCCGCCGAAGCTGTGGCTGTTTATTTCGTGCTCGAGCGATTCGCGCAGGTCTTGTATATCCATTGAAAGTCGGTCTATTTCAGCTGGTCCAGCCAGCTTTTGACGGTCGCATCCGAAAGGTCAAACACCAGGCCTGGTAAAAGGCCGGTGAGCAGCGTGAGCAGCGTGAGCGAGAAAAGCAGGGACAATTCCCGGATGTTAAGGTCTTTCAGAGGCTGCAGGGTGTTCTTTCTGTACCAGAAAGTTCCGAAAAACATCTTCTGGTAGGTCCAGAGCAGGTATGCCGCCGCGAGGACGATACCGAGCGTGGATAGCGCCGGGATCCATAGCGGAAGCTGCGGAGCCCTGAAGGCGCCCATCAGGGTAAACAGCTCGCCCACGAACCCCGAGAAACCGGGCAGACCGAGCGATGCAAAGAACGCGATGCCGGTAAGAACGGTATACCTGGGCATGGGATGGATAAGCCCCTGGTAATGGCCGATCTGCCGGTCGTGGGTGCGGTCATAAATAATGCCCGCCACCAGGAAGAGCATGGACGACAGCAGGCCATGGCTGACCATCTGGTAGATCGCGCCGTTGATGCCTTCGGCCGTGAACGAAGCGATGCCCAGCAGGACGAAGCCCATATGGGATACGGAAGAATAGGCGATGAGCTTTTTGAAATCCGATTGTGCAAGCGCATTAAAACCCCCGTACACGATGCAGACCATACCCAGGACGGCGAGCGGTATGGAATTCTCATAGGTCTCTCCCGGGAAGAACCCGCCGACCACCCTGATAAATCCGTATCCGCCGATTTTCAGCAAAATACCGGCCAGGACTACCGAGATGGGCGTAGGCGCCTCTACGTGGGCGTCAGGCAGCCAGGTGTGGAAGGGCACAACCGGGAGCTTTACGGCGAAGCCGATAAAAATAAACCAGAAAGCGACGGTTCGCAGGCTGATCCCGCCCGTAAAGTAGCTTTCGGAAGGATACAGCACTGCATCGGGCAGGTAATTGCCCAGGTCAGAGAGGTACTCGAACCGGAACGTATGCACCATCTGCCGGGGGGCCAGCTCTCCGCTGGCAAGTAAAGACTGTACCTGCAGGATCAGGTCTGAACCGACCTCGTTTTTGCCGGCGGCCAGTCCCAGGGCCAGGGCCGTATCCACCGGGTCGATGGCGGACAGGTAAAGCCCGATCATGACGACCAGGATAAGCAGGGAGCCTCCGAAAGTATAGATGAAGAATTTCAGCGCGGCATATTCTCTCCTCGGACCTCCCCAGAGGCCGATCAGGAAATACATCGGAAGCAGCATGAACTCGAAGAAAAGGTAGAACAGGAAAAGGTCCGCTGCGAGAAAGCAACCGATCACGCTTCCGCTCAGGAGCAGGTACAGGGAGAAGTAGGCCCGTACTTTTTCCCGTATGTTCCAGGAGCTGATCAGCCCGACCAGCAGTACCAGTACGGCGAGCAGCACCATCGCGATGCTGATCCCGTCTACAGCAAGTGCGAAGTCGACGGAAACGGTACCCAGTGTGCCCAGCGACAGGGTGATCCAGTCGGCGGTCTCTGAAAGCTGGTAATCGGGAACGGCAGGGTCGAAAGAGCACACCAGGGCTACGCAAAGCAGTGCATCGAGCAGCAGCGCTGTCAGCGCTATTTTCCTGATCTGGGATTCGTCGGGCCACAGTGTGGTGACCAGTGCTGCTGTAAGCGGTAGAAAAATCAGCAGGGTGAGTATATAATCAAACATGCAAAACTGTAAACTTTAGGAATCTATACCAGCCACAGCAGCCAGGCTGCAATGAGCAGAAGGCTTATTACCGTGACAACGAAATAAAATTGTATTTTCCCGTTCTGGGCTTTTCTTACCGCCAGTCCCGAGCTCCGTACGCCGAATACGGTCAGCCTGACTGCTCCGTCCAGGACAGAGCGGTCCATCCACCCTAATATATGGGACAGGACCACGGTTCCTTTGGCCAGCAGCCCGACGGAATAGTCGATGATTCTGGTTTCGAGCTTTAAGCACCCTTCCGCGATCCTCTGGAACGGGGCCAGGAAAAACGTGCTGTGGTTGAGCTGTTCTTCAAAATCTCTCAGCCAGGCCGGTCTCGCGCGCAGCTCCGGGCGCGGGATTGGCTCCTGCACCTTGCCCGGGAGGGGCCTCCGGAGGGCGACAGCTATACCGGCGAGCGTAACCGCGACTGAAATCACCGGAACCATGACCTGGTGAGGGAGGTCTACCGGAAACCATTCGGTCAGCAACCACCCCGCTGCGCCGTCAAAGGGGTGGAGAGAAAACCAGAAGAATGCCGACAGCGCCGACAAAACAGCCATCGGTCCCCACATCAGCGCAGGGGATTCGTGGGGTTTTACCCCTGCCGGTGACGCGGCAAACCGCTCGCTTCCGTAAAAGACAAGCCTTACCTGCCGGGTCATGTAGTAGGCGGTAAGCCCTGCTGCGGCAATGGCCAGGGCGGCAAGGGGAAGGTAGACCGGCCCGCTGTGGGCGGCCTTTTCAATAGCCAGGATAAAAATCGCGTCTTTGGACAGGAACCCGGAGAAAAAGGGAAGCCCTGCCAGGGCTGCCGAGCAAATTACATAGCAAAGGTGGGTGACCGGCAGCTTCTTTCTCAGCCCTCCCATGTTGCGCATATCCTGCGGATCAAAGCCGGTTTGCCCCGAAGGCGTCATGGCGTGTATGACTGAGCCGGCGGATAAAAAAAGGCCCGCCTTAAAAAATGCATGGGTAAGCAGGTGGAACAAAGCGATCTGCCAGCTTCCGGCCCCGACCGCAAACACCATCAGACCGAGCTGGGAAATGGTCGAATAGGCCAGCACCCGCTTGATGTCCCAGGCGCGGCAGGCCCTTACAGACCCGTCGAGCATCGTAATGACCCCGACGATGGCCAGCACCATCTGGGCGGCAGGCGTAAGGAGGAAGGCAATCCGGGCCAGGAGGAATATCCCGGCAGCGACCATGGTGGCGGCATGAATAAGCGCAGATACCGGAGTCGGTCCCTCCATGGCATCGGGGAGCCAGCCGGACAGCGGAAATTGCGCCGATTTTCCGATACAGCCGCCGAACAGCAGCAGGCCGATCAGGGTGAGCTCGCCTTCAGTCAGCCGGTGTATCGCTTCAGGAAGCCCGCTGAGGCTTGTGATACCCAATTTGAAAATGAGGACAAGTATACCGGAGAGAAACGCGGCGTCACCGATCCGGTTGAGAATGAAAGCTTTCTTTGCCGCCCATACGGCCCTGGGCTTATGGTACCAGAAGCCGATCAGCAGGTAAGATGACAGCCCGACGAGCTCCCAGAAGATATACATGACGATGAGGTCTCCCGCGAGTATAATCCCGAGCATCGAAAATACAAAAAGCTGCAGGAAGGCATAGTAACGGTGCAACCCTTTGTCCCCTTTCATATAAGCCAGGGAGTATACCTGTACCAGCAGGGCGATAAAATGCACCAGGGGAAGCATCAGCGTAGTCAGCGGATCTGCCCGGAAAGTGAGAGGTATGGAAATGCTGTCCAGCGTCACCCACCTGAAAACAACTTCCTGTCCCGCCTGCATATCCCCGTGCACAACGCTGAGAACCAGCCCGGCAAAGGTAACAGCGATGGCTGCCAGCCCCGTGAATTTCCCCGGTTTGTTGCCCGCTGACCAAAGACAGATAAAGGCGGTCAGGGGAAGTCCCAGTAAAGACAAGAGATATGGTAAGCTGATACCTGAAGACATCTGAAAAGTTTTGATCAGCAAATATCTTTAATAATACCCCG
>JBEBSO010000400.1:0-4021 GCA_040394275.1 Telluribacter sp. | reverse complement strand
AAGGTATTCCCCGATGGTAAGCTCCTGGTTGGTATCGGCCGATATTTTGTTTTTGTTGTATGACAGCAGGAAATCTTCAGCCGGGAAGCTCCTGCTTCCGATCTGAAGCAGCGGGGCAGGGGCTGCGGCGGTTTGCAAAGGCTTTTGAGTGGTCTTGCACGATGCCGCGGCCATAGCCAGTAAAAAGCCGAGCACCAGGCGCATGTCTCTGTATCGGGCGCTATTAAATAAGGGGACAATCATTTAACAATTCAGAATTTGGATCAAAATATAGCATCCGGTCTCTATGGTACAGGATGCCCGCAGCAGGCGGCATGTTGCATCCGGCAACTATGCAGGCATAAAAATAGTCATGTTTTTGGTCTGAACCTAACGATCCGGAGCGCTTCAGGCGCCTTTTCCTCCGGTCGGGATACCTTGCGGCTCCTGCTGGGAGAGGCAGTGAAAGCTGCCCTGGCCCCAGATGATTTTATCTGCAGGCAGCGGGATCACCTTCCGGCCCGTAAAAGCCTCCTCCAGGATCCGGATGGCCGCATCGTCGCTTTTGCTATGAAATACGGGTACGATTACGCCGGCGTTGCAAATGAGAAAATTGGCATAGGAGCACGGCGTGCGCAGCCCGTCCACGACCAAAGGTGCAGGCATCGGCAACTCGATGATATTGAGCGGTTTCCCGTTCAGCAGGCGCATTTCCCGGAGCATTTTCAGGTTGGTCTGCAGGATGTCGAAATTTTCGTCGGAGGGGTCCCTTTCCACGCAGGCTACTACGGTGTCCTCGCTGACAAACCGGATGATGTCGTCGATATGGCCGTCGGTATCATCGCCGACAATACCCCCTTCCACCCAGAGGACCTGCTCCGCGCCATAGTAGTTGAAGAGATACGCTTCGATTTGTTCCTGGTCGAGAAACGGGTTGCGATTGGGATGGAGCAGGCAGCTGCGGCTGGTGAGCACGCTGCCTGCTCCATTGAAGTCTACCGATCCGCCTTCCATCACGATGCCGGGGCTGACGGAGAGCAGACCAAGGTGCTCCGCGATGGCCTGCGGGGTCCGGTTGTCGTCATCGTAGGGAGGATATTTTCCTCCCCAGGCATTGTGCTCCCAGTCTACGATCAGTTTCTTCCCGGTTTCGGGGTTGAGAAGAAATGCAGGTCCGTGGTCCCGGCACCAGGCGTCATTGGTCGGCTTCACCACGAATTCGATCCTGGACAGGTCGACTTCATGCCGGGTAAGAAGGTCGGTAATAAATGTCTTCAGGGCTTCGTCGTGGGCTACGATGCCCACGATTTCGCCTTTGCTGATCTGCCTGATGAACTCGACATACTGCGGAAGCATCAGCGTCCGCTTGTCGCCCTGCCATGAAGCATCGTTGTGGGGGAAGGTCAGCCAGGTGGCCCTGTGGGGATGCCATTCCGGAGGGAAGGAAAAGCCCAGCTGCTTCGGGGTAATGGTTTTTAAATCTTTATGCTGTAGATCCTTCATGCGCCTGTTTTTCTATTCGTTTTCTGCGGACGCCCGGAATGCGCCGGGATGATTCCAGTCCGTTCGTTTATCGGGATGGCCGTTCTGCCGGTGTCTACCGGATTCATCCGCATGCTTTCCCTTACATCCTTATGATACAATAAAACCGGAAATAAAGTTTTCTTTTTTGACGGGCAGGGCCGTGCAGCCGGTAAATGACAGGAAAAATTTTTATTTTTACCAAAGGTACTACCGAAGACGGCCATTGCCATGAAAATTATCATCTACGCCATACCTGTTTTTGCTTTTTCCCTCCTTGTTGAAGTGCTGTACTTCCGTTTCCTGAAGAAGCACGAAGAGCCGGTCTTCGATACAAAAGATACCGTAGCCAGCCTGTCTATGGGTGTAGGCAATGTCATTGCGGGGATTCTTACCCGCGTATTGGTGTTCGGGGCGCTGTTTTTTGTCTACCGCTTCCGGCTGTTTGAAACGGACCGGGCGGCCTGGTGGTACTGGGCGGCGCTCTTCTTTGCCGACGATTTTTCCTACTACTGGTTTCACAGGATGAGCCATGAGGTCCGTTATTTCTGGGCCTCTCATGTGGTGCACCATTCCTCCCGCTACTATAACCTGGGCACCGCGCTCCGTCAGACCTGGACCGGCGTGGCTTCCGGGAGTTTCGTCTTTTATCTCTGGATGCCGCTGGTGGGCTTTCATCCCGTGGATGTGATACTGATGCAGTCGATAAGCCTGCTTTATCAATTCTGGATTCACACCGAAGCGATCGGGCGCCTGCCCCGCCCGGTGGAGTTCCTGTTCAATACGCCGTCCCATCACCGAGTGCACCACGGGTCGGACGTGAAATACCTGGATTGCAACCACGGGGGCATACTGATCATCTGGGACCGGATTTTCGGAACGTTTGTAGCCGAGCAGGAAAGGCCGGCGTACGGGCTCACCTCCGACCTGAAAACCTATAACCCGGTCTACATAGCGTTTCATGAATGGAAGGATCTCGTGGCGGATATCCGGTGTGCACCCGACTGGCGTTCCAGGCTGTATTACGTGTTCGGGCCGCCCGGATGGAAGCACGACGGATCAGGCAAAACCACCGCAGCACTGAAGAAGGAGGCAGTCCTGTCGCCGTCCCGGCCGGAAGCAGCAAAAAAATGAACCCCATACACAAAGCGGTACGGGGTTCTGCTGAGTTGGTTAATATAAAAAAGTAAACAGTTGAAAATGAGTATAAACGGGATCAGTGTCCTCCCACCGCTTCGACCGTCTTTATACCCCTGGTTTCTACCCGGATGTTTTTCAACGGGGCGGTATGCAGCTTGAAGTCCTGGATGATTTCCAGTACGTCGTAGTCGATATCTACTGATTTGGATCCGTCAATGATGACCGTGGTGCCCTCAGGCAAGGTCTCCAGCGTGTGCCCGATGCTGCCCTTGTTGAGAAATGTCACCTCTTCCGACAACAGGATGGTGATGACCTCCCCGCCTTCCCCGGTATGCGCCACCTCCTTGTGATAGTGGTAGGAATGCTTGTAATTTTTGCGGAGGATAAAGTACACCGCCACGACCATACCGATGGCAATCCCTTTCAGAAGATCTGTCAGCAGGATGGCTACAATTGTCACCAGGAACGGGAAAAACTGGTTGAAACCGAGCCTGTACATACCTGCGAACAGAGACGGCTTGGCGAGCTTGTAGCCCACCAGGATCAGGATGGCCGCCAGCGAGGCCAGGGGGATCAGGTTGAGGAACCTGGGGATGATGATGACGGAAAGCAGCAGGATCACGCCGTGTGTGATCGTAGCGAGCCTGCTTTTCCCTCCCGAAGATACGTTGGCTGAACTTCTGACGATCACCTGGGTAACGGGAAGCCCACCAATGAGCCCGGAGATCATGTTCCCGACACCCTGTGCTTTCAGCTCCCTGTTGGTCGGGGTGTTTCTTTTGTAGGGATCGAGCTTATCCGTCGCTTCGACGCTCAGCAGCGATTCCAGGCTGGCCACCATGGCCAGCGTAAAGGCTACCGTATATACGTCCGGATTGGTGAATGCCGAGAAATCCGGAAATTTAAAAAAGCTGAAAAACTCACCGGCGCTCCCGGCTACGGGAAGCTGTACGAGGTGCTCCCCTTCGATGGACCATTGCGGGAAGACGGCGCTGAAAAGGGCATTCAGCCCGATGCCGATGAGAACGACGAACAGTGCACCCGGCAGGAATTTGAAAAGCCGGATTTTTTTCATGAACGGCCGGTCAAAAAGAATCAGCAGGGCGAGCGAGACCACCGAGATGATCACAGCGCCCGGGCTGATGTAGTTCAGCGCGTTGAACAGCTCGCTGAAGGTATTCTGGCCGTCTGCCTGGACAAAGGCGCTGTCGCCCATATAATCCTTGTCGTAACCGAAAGCGTGCGGGATTTCCTTCAGGACAAGGGTGATCCCGATGGCTGCGAGCATTCCTTTGATAACGGAAGACGGGAAATAATACCCGATCACGCCCGCGTTCAGAAAGCCGGCGACCAGCTGGATGATCCCGCACAGGAATACGGC